>JBDRTU010000043.1:0-10088 GCA_043823825.1 Patescibacteria group bacterium | reverse complement strand
GGCACAAAGACAAAGCCGGGAAATTTTGTTTGCTTAATTTTCCCTCCAACTTTTTCTATCACCATCATATCCTGCGTTCCCTCGCCAACTGGAATAACCATTCGACCACCATCTTTTAACTGCTCTAATAATGCTTGGGGAATTTTCCGGGCTCCAGCAGAAACAATTATTCGGTCATAAGGCGCGTATTTAGCAGAACCCTGACTGCCGTCGCCTTGAACAAACGCTAAATTTTTAAAAGAGATTGCTTCTCCGCCCCGGCGGATCGCAATGACACGCCTAATATTTTTCCTTGCCAATTCAACTAATTCAGAAATAATGTCCATACCCGTTACTTTTCCCTTTTCACCAACCATATTAGCTAACAAGGCGCTAACCCAACCACAACCAGAGCCAACCTCCAGCACTTTTTGTCCTAGTTTCACCTCTAACTGTTCAAGCATAAACACTACAGTAGAGGGCTGAGAAATAGTTTGGCCATAACCAATCGGTAAGGGGTAATTACCATAAGCCTCGTCCTGTAATTTTTCTGGAACAAAAAATTTTCTATCAATTTCTTTAAGCGCCTTTATGAGTAAAGGATCAGATAATTGATCGTATTGTTTAAGATAGGCTACCAAATTTTCTGCAGACAATGGTAGTGTTGATGCCATAACATTATTTTATACGAAACCAATAGCGATAATATTTAAAAACAAACCAAGCGATAACTCCCCCAATTAACGCACCGACGACAACGTCCGAAAAATAATGAACACCAACATAAACGCGAGCCAGAGCAATTATACTCGCAATAATGAAGGCAAGCAACCATTTTCGATTTAACTGCCACAAACCTACTGCCAAGACAAAAGCTAGCGCAGCATGATCAGAGGGAAAAGATTTCGCGGATAAAGGAATGTTAATTAACAAATTTACTTTATGGCTTACAAAGGGGCGTGGTTCAAACCAAATATAACCAATTATAAAATTAATGGCATAAACTAAGCCCAATGTCAGAAATACCATAACAAAATTACTAACGCGATGTTTAGGATGTCCATGCCAAATTGCAGCCAGATACCAAACTACTAGCAAAATTATTGCCCAACTAGCAAAAAAAATGCCTAGATAATCTAACGCAATACTTTTATTAGCTAAACCATTGATTAATGAAAAAAATGATTCACTCATAAACCCTACAACAAACTCAAACCAGTCATTGTTGGTGGCTTTGGTATATCCAACAAATGCAAGATAGTAGGAGCTATATCAGCCAGCATGCCGGCTGGCTTAAGTTGACTTAAATCATCAGTAATTGGTGAAGAAGAAGCGGCCTTCTGCTCTAGATCATGAGAAATGATAATTAACGGCACTGGCGTTGCGCTGTGTTCTTTATCTATTACTCCTGTTTGTAAATTAACTAAACCCTCGGCATTACCATGATCGGAAGTTATTAATAACATACCCTCAACTTCCAAAACTGCCGCCACCACCTCGCCTAAAGCCTCATCAATAAATTCTACGGCTTTAATAGTTGCTGGTAAATTCCCAGTATGAGCCACCATGTCAGCATTAGCAAAATTAGCAACATAAAAGCCATAAGAATTATTACGTATCTCCTGTATTAATGTTTTTAGAATGCCGCGAATAGACATGGCTGGCTTTTGATCATAAGATGAAACCGTAGGCGAGGGAATTAATACATGTTCTTCGCCGTCATAAGCTTTTTCCCTACCGCCATTGAAAAAATATGTAACATGCGCATATTTTTCTGTTTCGGCTATATGCAACTGTCTCATGCCAGCCTCGGAAATCAATCGAGCCAACGGTTTCTCTACTTGTTCTGGTGCAAAGGCTACTGTGGCGGGCAATCCCTTTTCGTATTCGGTCATACTTACAAAATACAATCTATTAATCAGCTGACGTTTGAATTTATTAAATCCAGATACGACAAAACTTTGCGTTAATTGCCGTGCCCGATCTGCCCGAAAATTAAAAAATATTACACTATCCTCCGGCCCTACTTGCGTTAAAGGTTTCCCTGCTGTGGTAGTTACGACCGTGGGCGGAATTTCCTCATCATAAATCTTTTGCTCATAATAACTTTTTATTGCCACGCTGGCTTTGGTAGTAGTTTCGCCCTTCCCTAGCGTCATCGAATTGTAAAATTTTTCTGTGCGATCCCAATGATTGTCTCTATCCATAGCATAAAAACGGCCAGATAAACTAGCAATTTTTCCCAAATTAAGCTTAGATAAAGTTTTTTGCAAATCCTCAATAAAACCCAAACCACTATTATAAGGTGTATCGCGTCCATCTAAAATAGCGTGCACAAAAACTTTCCCCACCCCTTGCTCTTTGGCTAATTCTAACAAGGCGAATAAATGTTCAGTATAACTGTGAACACCGCCAGGACTGACTAGCCCTAATAAGTGCAACTGGCTGCCTTTTTCCTTTACATTCTCGCAAGCCTTAACCAATGCCGGATTAGTAAAAAAACTGCGATCAGAAATTGCCTTATTGATTCGCGGCAAATCTTGATACAATATTTTACCAGCGCCTAATGTTAAATGCCCCACTTCACTATTTCCCATTTCACCCCATGGCAAACCAGCTGCCTCTCCTCCAGCCTGCAAAGAATAAGTTGGATAAGTGTTGATTAATTTCTTAAATACCGGCGTACGCGCCAGCGTTATAGCGTTACCGCGCGAAGGTGGCGCAATACCCCAACCATCTAAAATAACCAACACCACTGGTTTTACTTTGCCATTCATGATTTACGTCTAAATAAGCTCATGCCGCTCATCTCCTTGGGCTTGGTTATTTTAAGCCAGTCTAAAATCGTGGGTGCAACATCTGCCAGTATCCCCTTGCGGCGAGAGAACTTCTTACCTTTTAAGTCATGATGAACCAGCACCGCTGGTACGGAAAAAGCAGAATGGTCAGTATTAATCTCACCTGTCTTAGCATTAATTAACTCTTCCACATTACCGTGATCAGCCGTAATAAAAAAGCTCCCTTGTTTTTGTTTAATCGCCTGACCAATTTTTGCGAGCGCCGCATCAATTATTTCCATGGCCTTAACACAGGCGGCAAAATTTCCAGTATGAGCAATCATATCAGGATTAGGATAATTTAAGGTAATAAAATCATAATTACCTTGCTTTAAGTGTTTTACCACCAAAGCAGTAGTTTTATTGGCCGACATCCCCGGTACTTGATCATACAAGGAAACACGTGGTGAAGGAACAGCAATTCTATTTTCCCCCGCTACCGGATTAGCATAGCCGCCATTAAAAAAATACGTTACATGGGCATATTTTTCCGTTTCTGAAATATAAAGCTGCCTCAAATTTTTTAAAACAACTGGCAAGGAATTTTTTATATCAACACTAGGATAAGCAGTAATAATACCACCCAAGTCTGGGCCAAAGTCGGTCATTGCAACAAAACGCAAATGCTTTAAAATTTTCTTTCGCTTAAAAGCCTGGGGATTTAATTTCTCAAACTCCTTTTGTACAAATGGTTTAGCCATTTGTCTGGCTCGGTCTGATCGTAAGTTGAAAAAAATCACTGCGTCATAACTATTTATTCGTCCAATTGGTTTATTTTTAGCGTCTACTATCACGGTTGGGCTAATAAACTCATCGCTCTCGCCGCGGTTATAAGCGTGACGAATAGCTTGCTCGGGATCAGTGGCAACTAACCCCTTACCTTGGGTTAGCAAGTTATAGGTTTTTTCTGTACTGGACCAAAATTTCTTACGATCCATAGCATAAAACCGACCGACCACCGAAACCACTATTTCGCCACCATAAAATTGTTTACGTGCTTCTTGCAAAAATTTCAAGGCATCATATTTTGGAGAATCCCGTCCATCAGTAAAAAAATGAATATATACTCGCTTGACACCTTGTTGATGTAAAAATTTAAGCAAAGCCTGAAAATGATCAGGTGAAGAATGGCCGCTGTTGTAGTTAGAAAGCAAACCCATTAAATGTAAATTGGACTTATACTTATGGGTACGCTCTACCGCTGCTAACAAGGCGGCGTTCTTAAAAAAAGTTCCGTCTTTAATACTACGGGAGATGATAACAGCATCTTGTTCAACAACTCGCCCTGCTCCTAAATTTAAATGACCAGCTTCTGAATTACCGTCCTGACCTTTTGGCAAACCAACACAAACACCAGAAGCACATAACTCAGCTTGAGGATACTGTTTTAAAACACTTGCTAAATACGGGGTCTTAGCTTTAAGCAACGGATTAACTTTCTTATTCTGCGGACCAATTCCCCAACCATCTAAAATTGCCAACACTAAAGGGGTGCGTGGTACTGATTTTGATTTTGATTTGAAAGGCATAAATTTATGATCCTAATAACTCGGCTTCAATGGCCATTAACCGGTTATACTTAGTTACCCGTTCGCCACGCGCGGTAGAACCTGCTTTAAGATACTGAGCGCCTACTGCTACGGCTAAATCAGCAATAAAAGTGTCCATTGTTTCGCCTGAACGATGAGAAACAATTATTTTGTAACCATGATTTCGTGCCAACTTAATAGTCTCCATAGTTTCAGTTAAAGTACCAACTTGATTAGGTTTAATAATAATAGCATTAGCTGCCCCCTCGGCCACACCCTGTTTTAATCTTTTAGTATTGGTCACAAATAAATCATCGCCTACTAATAATAACTGTTTGCCAAATTTCTCGGTCAGTGATGCCCACCCTTGCCAATCATCCTGCTCTAAACCATCTTCAATCGAGCTTAAAGGGTAACGCTCTAACCAAGAGTGATACCTCCCCATTAAATCTTCTTTACTTAATTGCTGATCCTCAAAAGAATATGAGTTATCCTGATAAAACTCTGAAGCTGCCACGTCTAAACCTATGGTTGCATCCGACCCCGGTTTAAAACCAGCGGCATTAATACCTTGTACTAATAAATCAAGGGCCTGCTCACTGTTTTTAAAATTGGGCGCATAGCCACCTTCATTGCCCAAATCTGTATCTAAACCATTTTTTTTAAGCACCCGCCCGAGTGCCTGAAAAACTTCTGAACCAACTCGCACACACTCAGTAAAATGAATTGCCAAGTTCCCTTTAATTTTCCGAAACCTCCGCGGTATTATTATTATTTCCTGAAGATTTAAAGTACTATCAGCATGTCTCCCACCATTAAGTAAATTCATCATTGGTAAAGGTAAAGTAAAATTATTGGTCGGAAATTTATAAACATGCTGCAAATACCGATAGAGCGGAAGTTTTCGTGCCGCGCTCGCCGCTCGCGCACAAACCAAAGAAACTCCTAATATCGCATTAGCTCCCAAACGGCTTTTGTTAGGCGTTCCATCTAACTCTTTAAGATTGTGGTCGATCTCTTGTTGCTCGGTTACAGAGATTCCTTGTAGAGCTTGTTTAATTTCACCTTGGATATTGGCCACTGCATTTAAAACCCCTTTACCATTATACCTACTGGAATCACCGTCCCTTAGCTCCTGCGCTTCGTGTGCGCCAACAGAGGCTCCTGCTGGAACCGAAGCTACAGCCTTAACCCCCCCTCCTAATTCTAATTTTACTTCCACAGTGGGGTCACCGCGCGAATCCAGAATCTCGCGCGCGCTTAATTCGTGAATAGTGTGTTTGAGCATGAACTAAAGTAACTGTTAATAAAGTTTACAATAATTGATAAGTAAGAATCGATAAAGTTCTGGTGGTGCTAGTTAACAAGGGAACAAGTGCTGGTAATTTTTCACCAGCTAAAAACTTTAAACTTGCTCCACCAGCTAATGAGAAATGATCCACCCACAGCCGATTCTGATGAAAAAATCCCACTGTATCGCCACCACCCACTACGACAAAAGTTGATCGCCGTGCCCGCGCTGAAACTAACCTACCTAAAGAGCGAGAGCCGTGAGCATAAACAAGCTCTTCGGTTTTACCCAAAGTCCCGGCCCAAATAACTGTCTTGGCTTTTTTAACAACGGCAGAGTATTGCTGAATAGTCTCCGTACCCAAATCCATTATTCGGTGCTGACTACTGACTTTGTTAATAGAAACTAATGTGTGTTCTTTCTTTTTAGTACTAGTTAAATCCACAATTACGTCGCTTGGTAAAATAATTTTCCTTTTACATTTTTTTAGTACAGCCCTAGCCTGGGCTACTAATGATTTATCAAATAATGACTTTCCGATTTTATGACCCTTTGCCTTTAAAAAAGTATTAGCTACCACCCCACCCACTAAAATGTAATCTACCCGTGACAGGATTTTTTCTATTACTGGAAGTTTATCTGCCACCTTAGCACCACCAATAATGGCGACCAACGGTTTTGCCGACTGCCCAGCAACACGATTTAGTTCTTGGACCTCGTGAGCAAACGATAATCCTGCATAACTTGGTAAGTATCTGGTAATACCAACTAGAGAAGCCGAAGGATGATGAGAAACTGAAAAAGCGTCGTTAATAAAAATATCACCTAGACTGGCCAGTTGCTGCGCTAGTTTTTTATCATTTTTTTCTTCGCCAGGTAAAAAGCGAATATTTTCTAGCAGTACTAATGGTTCGTTGGCGGCTTTGGTTTGGAAAGCATGGCTCAAGGAGATTAATTTAACTTTACGTTTTAACAAACGAGATAACTCTCGTGCTATTGGCCTCAAACTCAAACTCTGAACGATTTTACCATTTGGTCTACCTAAATGAGACACAAGCATCACTTGCTTTGACCCGGCTTTTTCTAATAATCGCAAAGTGGGGATCACGGCCACTAAACGCGAGTTATCTAGCACTTTTCCCTTAATCAAAGGGGTATTAAAATCAACGCGCATTACTACGCGTTTGCCTGCTAAATTCTTGGCTTGATTAATCACTTTTAATCTCATAACAACTTTATTTTATAACAATTAGACAAATCCTAAAAGGGCACTTGATTACTTTACAAAAAAAGGGTAAAGTATTACACTAATTCCAATTTCACAAAATCGAACCTTAAGGAGTTTTTTATGAAAACAGAATGGTTTATCCAACAGCTAGACAGCGCCACAAACGAAGCACTGGCTAAAGAATTAACAGAAGAAAATTTTTTACAAGACTTGAACACTCTAACTGGCGAGACTATCAACGCCTGGAGATGTGATTATTGGCTAATCACTTACTTTCAAAAAAGTAAATCCACTCAATCATTAAAATTCCGCGTTTTCTATCGCCGACGACGAACTGAACTACTAAAAGAATGGCACTTTCACAAAAAGAAAAAGCTATCAAAGTTAAAAAAGTAACTTCTAGAAAAATTCTACCCGTCTTTAAAAAAGATGGGTATTTTATTATCTGCTATATCACCTTTTCCACTAACTCCACCAACCTATTAGCATAACCCCATTCATTGTCGTACCAAGCTACTACTTTTACCAAATCACCGCCCACTACTTGTGTTAGCGACAAATCAACAATAGACGAGGCGGGGTTACTAATAATATCTGATGATACTAAAGGCTCGGTTGTCACTTCCAAAATACCTTTAAAGCGCGGATTGCTGGCAGCTCTCTTTAAAGCATTATTAACTTGCCCGACTGTCACCTTTTTCTTTAACACAAAAGTAAAATCAGCCAGTGACCCACAAATAGTCGGCACGCGTACTGCCATACCATCAAACACACCCTTAAGCTCTGGCAGGATTTTGAAAACCGCTTTGGCCGCGCCAGTAGTGGTAGGAACAATATTTTGCGCTGCTGCTCTGGCCCGACGCATGTCTTTGTGCAGATGCGGAGGAGGACCATCAATAATATTCTGTTCAGTAGTATAACTATGGACGGTGGTCATCATGGCTTTTTTCACACCAAAAGCGAAAACCATCACCTGAGCCACTGGTGAAATGCAGTTAGTGGTACAAGAAGCATTGGAAATAATATCCTGCTTTATTTTGCCAATCGCATTAACTCCCAAAATATAAGTTGGAGTTTCATCGCCTTTGGCCGGCGCTGATAAAATAACCTTTTTAGCTCCGGCTTTAAGGTGGGCTTTTGCATGCTCGGCCTTTGTAAATCTTCCAGTACACTCTAGAACTACATCTACTTTATACTTTTTCCAAGGCAATTTAGTTGGATCTTTTTGCGCCACTATTGGATACTTTTTACCATTAACAATCAGATTCTTTTTATCAGATTTAACAACACCCTTAAAAGCTCCGTAAACCGTATCATGTCGCAGTAACCCAGCCAATACATCCGGCTCCATTAAGTCATTAATGGCCACCACTTCATACTTTTTTTTGGTTAGCGCGACCTTAAAAGCCGCCCGGCCAATGCGGCCAAAACCATTAATAGCTATCTTAATAGGCATAAGTTAATAGGTTAAGAATCATATGCCTTAATTATAGGGAATTTTGACAATAAAAAAAAGCGGCCGACCGCAATAAGAATATTGAGATCGGCCTTGAATTTCTATTTTAGAAAATAGGCTTATATTTATATTACCTGACTAACCTCAAAATACAATCATCATAAACCACTCGGGCTGTAGTCCATCTTGGACCAATGCCACCTACTCTCAAGGTAATTCCTATCCAATCCCCCAACTCAACATCCGTTGTATCATAAACAAAATAATGTACCCAATTAGAATCTGCTAGAATAGGAATTAATTTTTCCTTAACCACTGTATTTCCACGAAGCAACCAGAGTTGAGCAGGTTCGGCACCATTAAAATAATTCCGCGCCCAAAAAGAAAAAAAATAAATTTGAGGACCAACTACTGCTGGCACCACTTGATATACACCATAAGGCATGTGTTGTCGATACTTTAAAACCAATGAATAGTCAGTATGTACAAAATGGCCACCTTGTCCTGGCGGTACATCTTGGGAAAATGAAAAAATTGTTGTATCGTCAGTGGAGATACTCCAACCCCAAAGAGATGGGGTATAATTGGCATCAAAAGAGCCATTAAACAATAAATTTCCACTGACACTAGGTTCTACAACAGTCTCTGTTTCTTGACAACTAATCATAACGATTGATAACAGAATTACTACAGACAATCTGGTAAACATGATTTATTCCCCTTTAAAATTGTTGATATTTTTAAAAGAACTTTATTAATTCAAACTTAGTATTAAACTAACTTAATTATAGAAGATTGTCTGGGTCCCCACAATCTATAGGTGCGGGGGTAAATAAAAAAAGGCCAGCTGCAATAAAATTGTCCTTTTCGATATATTGCAGCTGGAATCCCTCGCTATATAGATGATTACTCTGAGCTGTTGATAACGTTAATCATCAAATCTCTCATATAAATACCCTTCCTTTCAAGGAAATTGGTTTGGTATTGTTATTTTTAGAGCTCGTTGGCTCTGTTAATATTATATCTTATGCAAAATACTCAAGTCAAATAAAAAAACAGCCAGGTGGTGTAGGGTGGGAAGGGCTGTAGGCAAAAAGCTTATCTCGGATTTATTACATGGAGGAGATATACCATGAAATATATTTAGTAGTGTAACTTAATAATTCACCTATCAGAGAATCAGAGATAATTGCCCGTCTTCCACTTAATTTACCTTTACACCAGCTGACTGATATTTGAAAACTTACTGTTTTTGTTATTATATAAAAATTTACATTATATATCGGACTTTGTCAAGTATTCACAACCACCGCGAGTTCAAACCACTAATTTGGCTTTTATACTTCCAAATCCACAAACCACTTTTGTCCCGATCGGGACATTTTCTCTAAAGTCGAAATAATAAAAAAGCGATGGAAGAGTTATGATTCTCCCACCGCTCCACTCAAAAACAAATCCAACAGGGATTACAGCGCTCAAGGCACCAATATTGTTTTGAGTACATTAATAAGTACCCTAATTCAAGTGCTCTATTTTATGGCGCTCTTTTATTATGACGTTGTCCCCATCATAAACAAACAAATATATTATTTGGTTATGAACTACATTAGTCATAAATCTATTGAAATTTGTAATGAGCTTTAACACAATCAGTCACGCGGTGTTAAGGTGGATGTCTATCGTGACAATATTCACAATATTTGAGTCCTAAACAGGAACTTCTCACCACACGGTGACCGATCTTTTTTACGAACCCCAACACTGGGCT
>JBDRTU010000042.1:0-6440 GCA_043823825.1 Patescibacteria group bacterium | reverse complement strand
TTAAAAAAATATCAAAATACTTGGCAAAAAATTAATGCTAACGCCAATTGGGAATTATGGTAATTTTAGAATTATGAAGCAAAAATTAAGAATCAAGAACACTAAAAATGCTACGGAAACCATGAAGCTGGGACAACAACTCGTCAGGACTTTACGCGGTGGGGAAACTTTAGCCTTGATCGGTGATTTAGGTAGTGGTAAAACTACTTTTGTGAAAGGACTAGCTCGGGGTTTAGGAGTAAAAAATAAAATCACCAGCCCGACTTTTGTGTTATTTAAACCATATCAAGCAAAACACAAAACTATTAAACAACTAATCCACGCTGATTGCTACCGCGTAACTGGTAGCGAGTTTTTAAAAGTTGGTTTAACAGATTATTTAACTGATAAACAGACAGTAGTAGTGATTGAATGGGCTGATAAGTTAAAAAAGCTTCCTCCGCACACCATTACTATTAATTTTAATCATGGCAAAACTAGCAAGGAACGGCTGATCAAAATAAAATAACGCTTTAATTTCCGCGTTATTCGCTCTATACTAATAATATGAAAGAATTAGCAAAAGCTTACGAGCCGAAAAAATACGAATCAGCTATTTATCAAACCTGGGAGGACTCAGGTTATTTTAATCCTGATAATTTGCCTAAAGCCAAAGAGCCTTTTTCTATCTGCCTGCCGCCGCCTAATGCCACTGGCATTTTACATGTTGGCCATGCTGTAATGTTGGCTATTCAAGATATGCTGATTCGTTTTAATAGAATGTTAGGTAAAAAAACTTTGTGGGTTCCGGGTACTGACCACGCAGCTATAGCTACACAAAATGTGGTTGAAAAAAACTTATGGGAGCAGGAAAAAAAGACACGTTTTGATTTAGGACGCGAGGAATTTATAAAAGGGGTAAACAATTTTGTAGCCACTTCCAAAAATACTATTCATACTCAAATGCGCGGCATGGGAGTTTCCTGCGACTGGTCTAGAGAGCGTTATACTTTGGATGATGGTCTGTCGCAAACTGTCAGGCAGGTGTTTGTTAAAATGTATCAAGACGGATTAATCTACCGCGGAACTAGAATTGTCAACTGGTGCCATCGCTGTGGTACTACTTTGGCTGATGATGAAGTGGAATATAAAGAATCTCAAGGCAAACTTTATTATATTAACTATGGGCCAGTAACTGTTGCCACCACTAGGCCAGAAACTAAAATTGGCGATACAGCACTGGCAGTTAACCCCGAAGATGATCGTTATAAAAAATTAATCGGACAGGAACTAGAAGTTGAATTGGGCAGGGTTAAAGTAAAAATTAAAGTTATTGCTGACAAAATAATTGACTCAACTTTTGGTACTGGTGTGGTGGGCGTTACGCCAGCCCATAGTTTAGTTGATTTTGAGCTAGCTCAAAAATATCATTTACCACTAAAAGAAGTGATTGGTACCGATGGCAAAATGACTGAACAAGCTGGCGCTTATACTGGGCTGACTGTTAAACAAGCGCGCCAGCAACTTTTAGAAGATTTAGAAAACCGGGTTGAAAAAATTGAAGATTATAAACATAATCTTTCTATTTGCTATCGCTGTGGCACGCCAGTAGAACCTTTGCCTTCTAAACAATGGTTTGTGGCGGTTGATAAACCATTTAAGGCTGGGTTGTTTAAAAAAACTACTCTTAAAAAATTAGCAATAGAAGCAGTAAAATCTGGACAAATAAAAATAATTCCCGAGCGTTTTGCCAAAGTCTACTCCCACTGGATGGAAAATTTGCATGACTGGTGTATTTCCCGCCAAATCTGGTTTGGCCACCGTATACCTGTTTGGTATAGGTCCAAGGCTGACCAGCCTGAGGCTGGCCATGAAATATACGTTGGCGTTGAACCGCCTGCTGGTAATGATTGGCAACAAGACCCAGATACTTTAGACACATGGTTTTCTTCTTCGTTGTGGACTTTTTCCACTCTGGGCTGGCTTAAAAAAACTAAAGATTTTCAAACTTATCATCCTACCAATGTGATGGAAACTGGCTATGATATCTTGTTTTTTTGGGTAGCTAGAATGATACTAATGACAAAATATACCACTGGACAGATCCCATTCCGTACGGTTTATTTACACGGACTGGTGCGTGATAAACAAGGCCGTAAAATGTCTAAATCACTCGGTAATGGCATTGATCCAGTTAATATGATTGCCAAATATGGGGCTGATGCTTTGCGGCTATCTATGATAGTTGGCACTACTCCTAGCAATGATTTTAGATTATATGATGAAAAAATTGCTGGTTACAGAAATTTTATTAACAAATTATGGAATATCAGTCGCTTTATCCTGTTAACTATTATTAAAGATACTACTGACACTGGAAAACCAGAGCCTAAAACACTGGCTGATAAATGGATTTTGTCGCGCCTGGAAACTATAACTTCAGAAGTTACGAATCATATTGCTAAATTTGAATTTTCGCAGGCAGCTGAAAAATTATATGATTTTACCTGGCACGAACTTGCTGATTGGTATTTAGAAATTGCCAAAGTGGAGGGTGATAAAAATTCTATTCTTTTTTATACTCTAAGCACTATTCTTAAACTCTGGCATCCCTTTACTCCATTTGTCACTGAAGCCTTGTGGCAAGAAGCGTTTAAAGAACAAGGATTATTAATGATTCAACCTTGGCCTCAAGCACAAGGAAAGCGAGACGAAATGGCTGAAAAAGAAATGAAAATTATTCAGGATATTGTTACCTCTATCCGTAATTTCTGCGCGGAAAATAAAATAACCAAAAATCAAATAATAGGATGTGCTATTATATCAAAAAAACACCGTGAATTAATAAATCAACATAAGAATCTAATCGCTGGTTTGTATACCAAAATTACTTTGTCTGAAAAACCGGTAACAACCTGGACAAAAATATCAAATAATAATATTGATATATATTTCAATTTATAAATGAATAACGCCAAATCCTATTTGAAATGAGCTTGGCGTTATTTTATGTTAGAGGAATTTGAATTCCAATTTCTATAATCCGTTGATGAGTTAATTGTAACTCATCTTTAATTTTTTTCATTTCTTCCGAAAGTTTTTTGGAATTTTCATCCGACAACTTTTGGGTTGCTAACCGCAGATAACTGAGTATCAACCGCTTCTGATCTTTGTTTATTTTTATTCTCTTTTTCTTGTTCTTGTTTTATTAATTCAAAATAAGTATTCATTAAGGCTAATCTTGAGTAGTCATTGCGACTCTCGGTGTTAATTTTGGAAATCCACGAATTATCTTTACCTTTTGATCCTATATTTCTAGCTAAAATATTAACCGAGTCTATCATGGTATTGTGTTTTATCTTTCTTTCATCATCTAATAAAGATAATTTTTCTGATTTTTCAAAAGATTCTTCTTCTAGTAATAGTATATTATATCTTAATAAAATATCTGTATATTCATAAAAATTATTAGTTACCCCATCTAACAATTCCTGTAAATCTTTATCTTCTCCACAAATTTCTCGCAACTCATCTAAAGTTACAGCTGGTTTTTGGCAACTCTTCCCTGCTGAATTGAGTTTTAAAATCTTTTAAGCCATCTCTATATCTCTCAAGATCGTGTATTCTCATAACAAAATTGATAATATTAATGATTAATTATCTTAATATAATTATAAAAAACAGTCAATCCTCTACTCCGCAGCGCGGAAAACTTCCTCCAAACTAGTTATACCCTCCAGAGCTTTCAATACTCCATCCTGCACCATGGTAATCATACCGTCCTGAATAGCCAGTTCCTCAAACTGATGTTCAGAAGCATTAGGCGAAAGCATGGCTTTTTCTATGGCTGGCGTGATAGTTAAAACTTCGTAAATACCCGTTCGGCCCTTATAACCTAAGTTATTACAAACCGAACAACCTTTACTTTGATAAAAGGTGAGCTTGCTGGTATTTACCTGGTAACCGCTTTGCAAAGGTATTGCTTTTAAAATTTTCTTAACTCGCTCCAGTGTTGCTTGATCCAGTTTAGCTACCTGCTTACATTTTTGACAAAGTAACCTAACCAACCGCTGACCAATAATCGCATTCAACGCCGGAGTTAGTAAAAATGGTTTAACCCCCATTGATAACAGCCGCGGCACCGCGCCAGCGGCTGAATTGGTGTGAATGGTAGAAATTACCAAATGCCCGGTTAAAGCGGCGTTCACCGCAATATCAGCTGTTTCGGGGTCGCGAATTTCACCCACCATCACGATATCAGGATCTTGACGCAAAATTGAACGCAAACCAGTGGCAAAATCATAACCTTTAGTGTGATCAACCTGACTTTGGTTAATGCCGGCTAATTTATACTCTACCGGATCTTCAAGGGTTATAATTTTAGTTTCAGAATCATTTAATTTATTTAAAATAGCGTAAAGGGTGGTGGTTTTACCACTACCGGTCGGGCCGGAAGTTAGAATCATGCCATTGGGGCGCTTAACCTGCTCCTGTAAAATTCCCTCGGCTCTTCCTCTTAAACCCAAATCCTCAAATTTTAAACCAGTGGCGGAAGACCTCAGTAAACGCATCACCACTGATTCGCCAAAAGTTGTTGGAATGGCAGATACACGGACGTCAACCTTGTCTTGTTCTAAAAAAATAGTAAAACGGCCATCCTGCGGTTTGGTTTCCACATTAATCTTTAATTTAGCTAAAAGTTTTAAGCGAGAAATAAGCTGCACCCAAGCGTCCTTTTTTAGTTCAGCCACATTATATAATATACCGTCAATGCGATAGCGTACTTTGATCTCAGCTTCTTCTGCCTCAATATGGATATCAGAAACCGCCAGTTCTAAACCACCGGCAATAATAATCGCTATCATATCAGTGGTGTTGGCTCGTTTCAACAAATCGTTTACTTTACTAAAATCCTTAACCGTTCCTTTAAAACGCTCCAGTTCTGCTTTACTGATAGTAACGCCCGCTGCAGTTTTCTTTATTTTCACCAAACCAGCATAATGCTTTACCGCTGTCTCAAAACTGTGACTAGAAATTAAATAAAGATCATAATGACCTGGATGTTCGTCTTCAACCGATTTTAAATAATCTGCCAACCCGCTAGTATGCGGATCAATAACCCCAATTCTTATTTCATTATCACTCCATAAAAAAGGAACGATTTTGAAGCGGAGAGCATCCTCTTCGGGCACTAATGACAATGCCTCCTGGGCAATAGGGAAATTGGCCAAATTAATATAAGGCAATCCCAAGCTGTCGGCTTTGGTCCTGGTCTCTCGCTCCAAATTTGCCAAAGATAAATCAGTTATCTTGGCCTTAAATTTTGATGTAACCTCAGGAGGCGCTAATTTTAGTTTAGTTGACATATTCGTCTATTTTAACTTTAAATCTAAATTCAGTTGCTGACAAGTAAAGCGCAACTTTAACAATATAAAAAACGAGATTAATTTTTTAGCCTCGCTCTATAAGGGCGAATTACCTCTTAATCTTTCTCGTCTGCTTAGTTGGTGCAATAAACCATCCGCCTATAAATTCCGGTACTTCTGTGGTTAAGCGAACTAATTTAGACAAAGCTGTACCTAAAGTTAATTTCTCAAATAACAAAACCCAAGCTAAATATTGAAAAGCGCCATAACCTGCGCCAATAAAAAGCACAATCAACAACGAAGGAAGTAGTCTAAGAAAAACAATAAAATCAAACCCATATAATAATTGAGCAAATATCAGCGGTAGCTCAGCAGGCAAAAATATGTATATTACCATTCCTAGGGCCAAATAAATGATAAACAACAAGCCAGCCATTTCTAAACTTACTAACCAATTCCGGAAAAATAAATTAATTGCTTCTATTAAAGCCCCCCACCAAGGTCGCCCCTTTAGTACCACATAAGCAATTGCATATTTAATAACAAATACTAATATCAAAGAAAGAGGAATAAGAATAATAAAAGAAATTATAAACATCCAGTCAAAGCCCCAATTCTCACCTGGACGCGCTAAATAAGAAATTAAAAACGGTAAGGTGGCTACCATTAACAATAAATAAACTAAAAATCTGGTAAGTATATTAAGCCATAAGACAGGCCAAAAATGTTTAGCGCCCGATTTAAAACTAGAATTAAAATCGGCTGGCTCGCCTTGCCCTATTCGGCCAGCAGCTTCCACGAGGGCGATCTGGGAAACAGTAACTACCCACACCACCAGCAAAACAACTGTCGCCATCAATGTTAAAATCAGTACGACTAGCGTAATTGGCTGATTTAAAAAACCAGCTATACCAACCGTTAGCTGTTGCAGTTCATTTGTGTAAATTGAATGCTTTAAAGCCACTACTAACCCTGTTTCTCTGGACAATTTATTAAAAGAGGCAAGTAGAGTAGCATACTCGCCCGTACCAGCCGCAAGCGCCGCAAATAAACCAAAAATCCACAACCAGGAATGTTTCCACAAAATTCTCCAGG
>JBDRTU010000041.1:0-5664 GCA_043823825.1 Patescibacteria group bacterium | reverse complement strand
ATTTGTACGGGGCTCTATTTTTTAAACCACTCTCAATCAATATAATATTATAAACCTATTTTTTAACTAACTATCTATAACCATTTAAGCTACCTCGATATAAATTATTTCTTTTCTTTTGACGTTCCTCTCGCTAATACTTTATTAAATAGTATTTCTTCACTACCAGTAGGCATTTCCGCTAAGGCAATTCTAACTATGGTGTCTAAATCTATCTTACCTTGCTTTCCGATCATTGTTACGGCCACAGCCCGATGGTGCCCTTCTACTAAAACGATTTTATTTAAATCTTTCCTTAACAATCCAATAAGTTCTGTTTCTTTGGGAAAACTCTTAACTAAGGATGATACCGTACTATGACTTTCAAAAAATTCATATTGCTCCTTATTACTAAGTAAATCATTAAAAGTACTTTTATTCTTATTATCAATTCGTGACTGCCAGCCGCCATATGGACCAATTAACATAACTGGAATTTCTGATAACGGCTCGCTTAATTCATATAGCTTCCAATTTAATTTATCTAAACCTAACTGGTTAGCTGTAAATTTTCGCCACGATTCCCAATCTAGCCAACCTTTTATCTTGGTAGCACACTTTATCCAACCTGGATTATTAGCTTCGCGCTGTCTCCAATTTTCAAAAACTTCTGTCCATGTAATATCATTTAAATATTTCATATCTTATATATTAATTATATCTGGTCGGGGTGCTGGGAATCGAACCCAGTCTACCTGCTCCCAAAGCAGGCGTACTACCGGTATACCACACCCCGTCTCTGGGTCGTACAGGACTCGAACCTGTAACCAACTGCTTAAGAGGCAGCTGCTCTACCAAATTGAGCTAACGACCCTCACTGCCCCCGGAGGGATTCGAACCCCCAATTACTGGTCCAACCCGCCTGCCTCTGCCCTGGAGAGGACTCGAACCCCTAACCTTATGGTCCGAAGCCATACGCTCTATCCAATTGAGCTACCAGGGCAAAGGCACTTCGGGCAGGCATTTTCGCCCTGCGGGCGATCCCCCTTAGGGTGACACTACGAGGGCATATTATAAAGGGTAAAACTAAAAAGAATAAAAATATAAAAAAGCCACATTACCGTAACACAGACTGCCTAAATTTTCAAATATACCCCAACACCCTTATGAGTATAGCATTTTAGGTGTCGGGGTATACAAAAAACCCTCTGTTTATAATAGAGGGCCATTTTAATTAAGCACTTCCGGACTAGAAATATGTGCTATGGCCACCTCTTTACTAATACGATCCTCTTGTAGTAATTTCTTTATTGATTTATCCATACTCACCATTCCTTCTTCAGCACTAGTTTGAATAACAGACTTAATCTGGGATAATTTATTTTCCCGAATTAAATTGGCTACCGCTGGATTATTTATCAAAATTTCCCGTGCTGCAACCCGTTTATTGTTGGAAGTTTCTGGTAATAACCGCTGCGAAATAACTGCTTTTAAAGAATATGATAACTGCAAACGCACTTGTGTTTGCTGATGGGGAGGGAAAACATCAATAATACGATCAATGGTTTGCGTAGAATTGGGAGTATGTAAAGTGGCTAAAACCAAGTGACCGGTTTCGGCCAAAGTTAAAGTAGTGGCGATAGTATCCAAGTCACGCATTTCACCAACCATTATTACATTAGGATCTTGCCGCAAGGCGTGTTTTAAACCTTCGGCAAAAGAAACAATATCTGTTCCTAATTGACGTTGCTTGACAATACTATTATCTGATTTAAAAATAAATTCAATTGGATCTTCCAAAGTTATAATATTAGCCGTTCTTTCATGATTAATTAAATCAATCATCGCTGCTAAGCTAGTAGATTTACCACAACCCGTAGGACCAGTAACTAAAATTAATCCGTAATCCAAACGAGTTACATCAAACACCACCGAGGGCATTTCAATATCCTCCATTGTGGGTATCTCGGAAGGAATCACGCGCGCCACCAAGCCCATGTTATTTTTTTCAAAATGCAAATTTACCCTAAATCTAGTACTATCTTTAAGTTGATGAGAAATATCTAAATCTTTTTTACTTAAAAATTTCTCCTTTTGTTCGATAGTTAGCAAACTTAAAACCAGCTCCTCAATTTTCTTAGGAGTCATTTCCGGATGACCTAAAGGTTTTAACTCACCGTTAATACGAATAATTGGTGACTTTCCTGCCACCAAATGAAGATCAGACGCGCCTGCTTGTTTAGCCTCAATGAATAATTGCTCTAAAGTCATAACACTACCTTTAAGGTTAATGCTACCAAGCGGCATTGTCAAAATTTTTACAGCGCGATTAACCATTTAACTAGAGTAGATAAAGATCTTTTAATGCTTTTATAATAAGTTCTTTAGGAGGAGCGGACCAAGCCTTGCCCTTAAAAAAGTAAGGGCGACCAGTACCCATGCCTCGTTTGCCAGTTCGTCTACTTTGAGAATCTGCATCCTGACCATTAATATGAATAGTAGGAGAGGCGAAAAAATTATAAATGCGGGCCTGCTCTATGGTGTCGATAGGAACTAATTCCATACTATCGGTGATGTGAAGCTCATTCAACGCTTGTTTTAAATTTACTAGGGTTTGCTGCCAGTTTTGGCAATCACGAGTATATAAAAGTTCTATTCCCTCATTAGGCTCGGCCATACTATCTTAATAATAATAGTTTTAACAACAGATGTTTAGTCTACTCGGGTTTTAAGGCGTCGGCTGTGTATTTACTTGCTGGATTCCACAACATCCAGCCACTATGGTAACCACTATCAGAAACGGCGGAAATCTGTTGCCGTACTAAGTCAGCTGTATAAATTGCACCAATATTAAAATCCTGTAACCAAGGTCTGATTAGTACTTTATGGTTATTTAGTATTTGCTGACCGCTGGTAAGAGTTTTGTTTACCACCTGATAAGGATGCTGGGCAGGATTAATTAGGCCAAAATTACCAGAACGATAGTGGGAAGGATAAATCATTGGCGACAAAACATCAAAATATTGAGCTAACAAACTGGCCCGTTGTCCAATAGTTAAATCCCAATCCTGCACTAAGGTGAAGGCAAAAATATCAGCAGAAATAATTGCATGAGGATAAGTTTTTTTAATATCGCCTACTAACCACTCGGCAAAATCAGCTATTACCTGTTCTTTACTAGATCGCTGATCCCACACTGGATAAACAATTCCTTTAATATCCCCGTCTGAAGGAAAGCGAATGTAATCTAAATTAATTTCATCAAACCCGAGAGCCAGGGCTTGTTTGGCAATTTGAGAATTATATTCCCACACGTCATAAGCTGCTGGATCTAGCCATAAAGCACCACCACGGCCTTGCCACAAGACGCCTTGAGTATTTTTTAAAGCCAATCTTGATTCTCTGGTTGCCAAATCATTATCTTGAAACACTACCTGCCGAGCAATCAGCCAAATATTTTTTTGATGCAAATTAATAACTAAATCAGCTAACCCGTCCCAAAACTTTACCCCTGATGATTCCTTAATATTAATAACCATGGCGTTAAGCTCACTTTGATCAACTAACTCTACTAATTGAGCAAAGCGCTGGCTTTGCGCTACTTCCGCACTAATATAAATAGCCTTAACCTCAACCGGCGGACGCTTAACTTCTATTAAAGGCAAAGGGTCTGGGGTTATTGATATACCACGGGATAAAAGTATTAAAGCAGTAAGTAGTGCTGTCCAATTCATATACGCCTATACTCTAGCGCAATCTAGTGAAAAAATAAAAGAGCTTAGCTTAAACACCAACCTCGGGAAAAAATTTATTATTATAAGCTATCTCACTACTAGTAAAAGCAAGCCGAGCAAAGACAATCTGCACTAAGGTAATTGATAAAAGATAAAAAGGGAAAATTTAATGCACATTTAATCCATCAATAATAATAAAAACATTAAAGCAATACCAGCCACTAGCGAGACTAGTTGTAAGATTGATTTCTTAAGATCTGACTCTTTATGAAGCTCGGGTATTAAGTCAACAGTAGCAATATAAATAAAACCACCAGCAGTCAAAGCTAAAAGAGCTGGCAGTATTTCAGCGCTTAATTTTTCTAACAATAAAATTAATACTGCTCCCACTACTGCCGCTAGAGCTGACAAAAAATTATAAAACAATGCCCTGCCTCTGCTAAAACCACTATGAATTAAAATGGTAAAATCTCCAATTTCTTGGGGCAATTCATGAACTAACACCGCCAAGGTGGTGGCCATACCAAGTTTAATATCCACTAGGTAGGAAGCGCCAATAATTAAGCCGTCAATAAAATTATGAAAACCATCGCCAACTAAATTCAAATAACCAACCGGATGTTTGTCTTCTTCTTCTAAATGATGATAATGGTGCCAACGAATAAACCGTTCCAAAATAAAAAACAACACGATGGCCGCTGATAAATATAACGCAATATTAATAGTATAACCATATTCCCCTACTAACTCAGGTAAAATATGTATAAAAGCATCACCAAGCAACGCACCAGCCGCAAAACTTATTAAAATAAAAAGCAGTTTTTTTAAACGATTGGCAGAAAGCGAAAGCGCAAACAAACCAATAAAAGAAACCAAGCTAACTAAAATAACACTTCCTAAAGTATATAACCAAACAAGATACATAATATTATTAATTATCTGGGATCAGGCCAGCGTTCTAAATTACCAGCTCTAATTTCAATAGGATCTACTTTGCGATAAGTTCTAATTCGCGAAGCAGAAGCAATGGGATAATGCTTTACTTGGTCAATGTATTCTGCAATATACCACAAATCCTTCTCACTCGTCATCCAACCTTTATGGTCAAAACGAGCCAAATTTACCGGAAGAGAATAACTGCGTAAAGTTTTTTTTCTGTCTTGAGTAAAATATTCATGAAAAAATGACATTACTAACTCCCTGATATCGCGATAAACTGGGTCACGAAAACGCAATACATTATGATTCACTTTACTAATAGCTCCCCATAAACCGTGCTGCTTAAACACCGCCACTACATGATCATCGTCATGTCTTGCTGCTTTTAAATCTATCACTAAGGGTTTAAAACCTAACATTCTTAAAGCCACAGCGGCTAACATTGCCCCCTCAATACAATGCGCCTTATGTTCTTTTAATACCCGTCGCGGCGAGCGGCAAGTTTCGCCTTTAAGCTCAAAATTAATTGGCAGCTTTTCTAACCAATCCTGGATCTTCTCTGGTGTGGTTAACTCTTTAAAAACCTTCAACTCAATATTAGTAAATCCATACATATTACCATTATAGCAAAACTGTTCCAATTAGTTGGAACAGTTTTGCCTTTTTTGTTTTTAATTCGGTATTACTCAAATTCGCCTACCTGAATTTTACGTAGATCGTTATTGGTAATACCAAGCGATTTATTGCGCATTATTTGATAAGCTGATGAACCATCTTTTAAGTAGTACGCCTCACCATTACTAATATAAAATGCTTCCCCGTGTTTTTTAACAGCCAAAATAATTCTTCCTTCTAATCTCTTGGCCAAATTTGCATCAATCGTTGCTTTGCCAGTACCCAGGGGTGAATAACCACTAGCTACTTCTAAACCATCTTCATAGCCATCATTATCTGTATCTTTATTAAATGGATCAGTACCAATAGCTATTTCAAATTGATCATCCAAACCATC
>JBDRTU010000040.1:0-11849 GCA_043823825.1 Patescibacteria group bacterium | reverse complement strand
GGGAGAACTTATGTATCAGAGCGGAGAGGACAGGATTCGAACCTGCGCGGACTTTCGCCCAACACGCTCTCCAAGCGTGCGCCTTAAACCGCTCGGCCACCTCTCCGCTCTGATACATATCACATAGCAACCAACTCCTCTCCAAAATTTATAGATAGCTTAATAGTTTATCTTTAATCGCTTCGGCTTCAGTGGTGTCAATAATATCTGCGGTATTAAACTTCATTTCCTTAACAGCTTTTTCCACCTCTATTTTACTAATGCCTCCAGTTTGGTATTTAGTAAACAAACCTTTAACATATTCACGTTCTGCTGGCTGAAGAATTGTTATTTCTTTAAGTAGTTTTTCTAAAGCCGAAACTGATAATGTTTTACTACTAGAAAACCATCCCATACGCCCCCACACCTAATTATTAATAGAATTAAATAATCTCCGTTTTAGTTGATTGAGTGCATTAGCTCTCAATTTTAAATTATGTTCTCGCATACGCGCATCCTTTTCATTTTTATAAGCTTCATAATAAATAAGTTCAAACGGTTTCCTTAATTTAGTAGAAAAAACTTTACCGATATTATGTTCATTTAATCTTCTCTTAAGATCATTAGTAGAACCAAGATAAAATTTTAAATCCTTATTACTCCTTAATAAATAAAAGTAAAACATATTAGGTGTGGGGGTAAACGTTTCTACAATAACATTTTTTAAGTAAAAAGAAAAGCCCGATAAAGTTAAAATTTAAACTATTTCGGGCTTTAGTTATAATTAAAATATTATTTTTGTCCTACCGCCACTTCATAGGCGGACTCTTGAGTAGAGCGAACCATGTCGCATAATTTATCTGGATGCCTGCTTGCGAAATGATAAATCTCGCCGGTATCCCAAACTCCAATACCATTAGAGCCTTGTTCCTCCCCACAGATATAAAAGCCAAAAAAATCATGTAATTTTTTTTCTGATAATCTGCTTTTGCAGATTACCAACTTAATAGCACCTGCTTCAAGACTAATGCCAAATTTATTGGCACCTAATATTTCGGTTATTCTTGCTTTTGCAATATGCAACACACTGTCGGTTACTGGTGGATTTGGTGTAAACAAACCATCGCTCATAAGTAAACTCCTCTAATAGTAGGTTCTAATTTTTGTTATTTAAAAGAACTAATAATGTTTAATTATTAATAAACTCTAGATTATTTTCTAAAAAATGTCAAGCCCGAGTTCAATTATTTCCTCCGTAAGTATTTTTCGAACTTACTAATTCTAATTTTAGTCGCCACTACTGTATCAGGGTTTAAGGAAATGGAATCTATGCCCTGCTCTACTAAAAATTCGGCAAAATCTGGAAAATCTGAAGGCCCTTGACCGCAAATGCCAATTTTTCTCTTGGCTTTATGAGCTGATTGAATCACTTGACTAATCAGAATTTTCACTGCTTCGTTCTTTTCATTAGCTATTCCAGCAATTTTCAAAATACCAGAATCGCGATCAATACCCAAAGCTAATTGTGTTAAATCATTAGAACCAATGGAAAAACCATCAAAAATATTGGCAAATTTTTCTGCTAAAATCACATTGGCTGGAATTTCGCACATTACATAAACTTCCAAACCGTTTTTACCGCGCTTTAAACCTTCTTGCGTCATAATCGCTAAAACTTTTTCTCCTTCTTCCACCGTGCGACAAAATGGCACCATTATTTTAATATTAGTTAAGCCAAAAACATCGCGTGCTTTTCGAAAAGCTTTGCATTCTAACCTGAAGGCTGGCTCAAATTTAGGATCATAATAACGCGAAGCCCCACGCCAGCCAATCATTGGGTTGTCTTCCACTGGTTCAAATTGCTTGCCGCCAATTAAATTGGCGTACTCATTAGTTTTAAAATCTGACAACCTAACAATTACATCTTTAGGATAAAAAGCAGCGCCCAACATAGAAATTCCCGAAGCTAGTTTATCAACAAAATAATCTGCCTTATTTTTATAACCAGCTGTCATTTTATCAATAACCCGCTTGGCCTTTTTGTCCTTAAGTTTTGAATAATTGAGCAGGGCCAAAGGATGAATTTTAAGAGAATTAATAATAAATTCTTCACGCGCTAAACCAACGCCATCATGAGGTAAAAAAGAAAAACGAAAAGCTTGATCCGGCTCGCCAATATTAACCATAATTTTGGTTTTAGTTTTGCTTACTTTAATCAAATTCGTTCTTTTGACTTTAAATGGTAGTTTCCCCTCATAAACTTTTCCTACTGCACCCTCAGAACAAGAAACTGTGACCATCTGATTATTCTTTAATTTTTTAGTAGCTACTTGAGTACCAACAATAGCGGGAATCCCTAACTCACGAGAAACAATAGCAGCATGGCAAGTGCGGCCACCCTCTTCGGTGACAATAGCTGAAGCTTGTTTCATTATTGGCTCCCAATCTGGGTCGGTCATCGCAGTGGCTAAGACACTTCCGGGTTTAAATTTACTAATTTCCTTAGCTGAATGAATTATATTTATCAACCCTTGGCCAATTTTTGCTCCCACTGCCGCGCCAGTTACTAATACTTTACCCTTTTTCTTTAACTGATATTGTTCTAAAACGGTTAGCGACTTAACAGCCTGCACTGTTTCGGGCCTGGCTTGGACAATAAAAAGTTTTTTAGTAATTCCATCTTTAGCCCACTCAATATCCATTGGTTTTTTATAATGCTCTTCAATTTTCATACCCCAGTCAGCCAACTGCAACACTTCTTTATCAGTTAATGAAAAACGCTGCCGGTCGGCTGGGGTGACAGCTATTTTTTTAGTAGGACGACTTGCGCCGGTATTGTAAATTAATTTATACTCTTTATCGCCAAGTTGTTTAGAAATAATTGATTTATACCCCTGTTTAACAGTAGGTTTAAACACATAAAATTCATCTGGATTAATTACTCCTTTTACTACAAACTCGCCCAAACCCCAAGCAGAATTAATTAAAATCGCATCACGAAAACCAGATTCAGTATCTATAGTAAACATTACGCCCGATGAACCTTTGTCGGAACGCACCATTTTTTGTACTGATACCGACAACGCAATTTTAAAATGATCAAAGCCTTTATCAACGCGATAAGAAATTGCTCTATTGGTAAATAATGAAGCAATACAAAGTTTTGAAGCAGCTACCACATCATTCTCACCGCGAATATTTAAATAAGTTTCCTGCTGCCCGGCAAAACTGGCATCGGGCAAATCTTCAGCCGTAGCAGAAGAGCGCACTGCTACATCAACTGCCGCCGTGCCAAACTTTTTGCTTAACTTTTGGTACGACTGTTTTATTTCTCTTTCTAATTCCGGTGGAAACTTGGCCTGAACAATTGTCTGTCGTACTTTTTTTCCTCTTTCTGCTAAGTCACGAATGTTATGAGTATTCAATCCTTTAAGAATTTTCTTAATTGTATTTTTTATACCTGCTTTAGTTAATAAATAACGGTAAGCATAAGCAGTTATGGCAAAACCATCAGGCACTGGTACCCCTTGCGGTATTAGACGACGAAACATTTCTCCTAAAGAGGCATTTTTACCACCCACTAAAGGAATATCCTTAATTGTTATGTCAGAAAAAGGAAGAATAAAAACTTTTGATCGTTTGGCCATAAAATTGTCTTTCTAAACTATAAAGTTATTTTCTTTGCAAACTTACCAAGCCACGGCATTTCCCAATATTTACCCGTCACTGCATTAACAATGCCCATGATACTAAAAATAATTGCCACTACCCAACCGACAAAACCGAGTAAGGGAATAAAAGATAAGATAGCAATTACTATTTCCGCCCCAAACAACACTAAGCCCTGTTTAGCATGATATTGGATAAAAGAATTCTTGCGCTTAATTAGTAAAGGTATTAGACAAAAAATCCATAAATATGATGATGCTGCCCAAACCTTATCTTCTTCACTAAGCGCTGATTTTGATGCGGTTGTTTCCTTCATAAAAAATAATTAATAATTAAATTTCACTATTAAGCTGTGATTTACTTTTATTAAACCATGGTAAACGAAACGCCATCTTTACTAATAAAGCAATTATCAAGCCTAAAAGAGCCGACATCACACTTTCAGTAATAAGATTAAAAACTAACCAAATATGCCAAAAACGTACTAAAGCTAAAATGGCCGAAATCAAACCTAAGAAAAAACCAAGTGTAGCGCCCAAAGCCAAACTAGTAGATAAAATCATCTCTTTTTTAACAGCATAAAAATAAACTGCAATTGCTACAGTCAAGACTTCCGATACTAGCGTTATTGGTACTATCAACTCTAAATAAGGAATATCTAACCAAAATGTAACCACAAATAAAGTAAAAAGAAATAAAGAAAAAACAACCCATGGAAGCTCTAAAGTATCAATATAAAAACGAATTGGTTGATTGAATAAAATAATCGGTGCCTGATTCTTACTTGCCATAGTTTCATTATAAAAGAGTTTAGAAAAAATAAAAAGAGGGCTAACGTATTGGTTAGCCACTCTCGAGTTTGTTTAACGAGTAGTAGGCGCTGGGATTCTTATTAAACTATTTATATTCCGCGGCTTATGTGCACGTAAAAAACATCCGGCCGGATGTTTTTTACGTTACGACGGCATAAAACCAACTAAAAGCCCCTCCGCCCAAGACGGAAGGGCTTATCTGTAAACTGTTGACCGTAAACTTTTAACTAACAACTAGTGGCGAGGAAATAGGAACCAAACTAGTATCCCATATCCATTCCACCTGGCGGCATACCTGCCATTCTGTCTTCTTTCTTTTCTGGTAAATCTGCTACTGCCGCTTCAGTGGTTAAAAACATACCAGCAATTGAGGCGGCATTTTGCAAAGCTGAACGCACTACTTTAGCTGGATCAACAATTCCGGCCTTAACCAAATCTTCATATTTATTAGTTTCTCCATTATAGCCGTAATTACCATCATGCCGTTTTACATCTTCTACTACCACAGCACCATCTCCACCGGCATTTTCAGCAATTTGCTTTAATGGTTCCTCCAAAGCTTTAAGTAAAATATTAACGCCTACACGTTCACCAAGGTTTACTTCCAGTGTCTCCAGAGCTTTAGCCGTTCGCAGTAATGCTACACCACCACCAGCTACAATACCTTCTTCAACTGCTGCTCGAGTAGCGTTCAAGGCATCCTCAACTTTAAACTTTCGTTCTTTCATTTCCGTTTCTGTAGCAGCTCCAACTTTTAACACCGCCACACCGCCAGATAATTTTGCTAAGCGTTCTTGTAATTTCTCTTTATCAAAGTCTGAATCAGTTCGCTCGATTTCACTTTTTATTTGACTAATACGATCTTTAATTGCTTTATCATCACCCTTACCGCTTACAATCGTGGTTTCCTCTTTGGAAGCAATCACTTTTCTGGCACCCCCCAGCATCCCAAGTTCAACATTTTCTAGTTTCAATCCAACATCTTCTGAAATAACAGTAGCGCCTGTTAAGGTAGCAATATCCTGTAATTGTTCTTTGCGGCGATCACCAAAACCAGGTGCTTTAATCGCTAGTGTATTAAAGGTTTTACGAATATTGTTTACTACAAAAGTAGCTAGAGCTTCGCCCTCTACATCTTCAGCAATAATCACTAATTCTTTTTTTCCCGACTGGGCAATTTTTTCTAACAAAGGAAGAATTTCCTGCACCGAGGCGATCTTTTTATCAGTAACTAAAATTAAAGGATCTTCGTAAACCGCCTCCATACGATCAGCATTAGTTACCATATATGGCGAAATATAGCCGCGATCAAATTGCATTCCTTCCACTAGTTCTTTTTCAATCGCCATACCCTGTGATTCCTCCACTGTAATCACTCCATCTTTACCAACTTTATCCATTGCTTCGGCAATTACTTTACCAACTTCATGATCATTGGCCGAAATAGAAGCAACTTGAGCAATCTCTTCTTTACTATTTACTGGTTTGGATTGCTCTTTTAAAGCCGCCACAACCGCATTTACGCCTTTCTCAATGCCATGGCGTAAAGCTAAAGGATTAGCGCCGGCTGCTAAATTTTTAAAACCTTCATGAATTAAAGCCTGCGCCAAAACCGTGGCGGTAGTGGTACCATCACCAGCAACATCATTGGTTTTCGAAGCTACCTCTTGTACTAATTGGGCTCCGATATTTTCAAATTTATCTTCTAATTCAATTTCTTTAGCAATAGTTACACCATCATTAGTAACTACTGGTGAACCAAAACCTTTATCTAAAATTACATTGCGCCCCCTGGGACCAAGCGATACTTTAACTGCATTGGCTAGTTTATCTACGCCCCGCTTTAAGGCTGCTCTTACCTCTTCTTGAAATTTAATTTGCTTTGCCATAAATTTTTGAATCAAGAATTAAGAATCATGAATTATGAATATTATTCAATAATTGCAATGACGTCGGACATTTGTACTGTATAAAACTCCTCGTCACTAATTTTAAAATCATCCAGGGCATACTTTTTAAATAAAATTTTATCTCCTGGCTTTACTTCTATTGGTGCGCGCTGACCATTATCTAACATTTTTCCCGGGCCAACAGACACTACTTCACCAGTCTCTTTTTTCTCGTCGTTCACAGTATCAGGCAAAACAATGCCTGTTTTTGTCATCTTGTCTTCTTTAGTAACTTTGACCACAATATAATCTGCTAAAGGCTTTAGCTTCATAATATTTCAATTTAATGATTAAGGAGTTATATTAGCACTCTAAGCTATAGAGTGCTAATATATTAGCTAAAGCTATTTTAGCCGCCAAAAACGGGGTTGTCAAGTAGGTAAAGATATAACCTTAATTAACACCCACTGTTTAACAACGTCTTGCACAGTATAGTCCACTTGGGGTGGACTTATACGGGGTCATTAGGACGACTCAAGCGGCTCGACGGCGGAGTGTGCTATGATCAACCAAAGTAATAAAAACATCGATGGTACTGTCCACCAGTAGTGATCAAACATAGCCGTGACAAACACGGCGGCTAATAGCAGATGGTAAATGGCAAATGGCTTTCGTAGAAGCGCAGTTAACCAAATCCATAGAAATAACAACAAGCCTATTATTCCTAACTCTGTCAAAATCAATAGGAAAATATTATGCACCGGTTGATAGCGATAACCAGGATTGCTAGGATCAAATTGTTGTAATCCTACAGTATAATTACCAATGCCTGTACCTCGCCACCAAGAAGTTTCTAACAAGCTCGCACTCTCGCCAACACTACCGGCTCGCTGTTCTATTGATTGTTGTTCTAATCTACTGCCGCCTAAAATCCTACCAACCGTCGGTTGCCAATAAATAGTCCCTAAAATTATAAAAATAATAATTGAGAAGATACCAGCTCTAGATAAATATTTTTTTTGTTCACGATTCTTAAACCACCATAAACCAAGTGTTAAAAATAAGGCCAGCCAAGCCCCGCGAGAAAAAGTAAAAAATAAACCAGCTAACTGAACGATATAAAGTAAGAGTAAATAATTGTCATTGCGAGCGTCAGCGCCTGCCTGCCGGCAGGCAGGAAACAATCCCCATAGATCGCCACGTCGGTCGGTTTTACCTCCCTCCTCGCGATGACGATTAAAATAAAGCCACACTGTTGCCAAACAAGTAATAACTAATAATCCACCCAAAACATTAGGATGCACCTGCCCTGCGTAAGCCCGAAGCCAACGTTCGCCATCAGCTAACACTACTGAAGTTCCTCCTTGAGTTAAGGGATGAATTGCCACACCCAGCCATTTGTTGGCAAAAGTGCTTTGAGTTAAAAATTGCCACGCTGCCCACAAAGCCTGAATAACCCCAGCTGCCATTAAACTGGTAAAGATAAATTTTAATTTTGGTTTAATAGCTAAAACCAAAAGCCACATCAATCCTGCTTCTAACAACCTTAAACTCCACACTAAGGCCAATACCTTATCACCTGACCAGTAAATTGAAAAAAAAGATAATACTAATAATCCAAAATATAAATAAAAAAGCGTACCAAAAACCAACCGTTTGTTATCAACATTATTTGTCATTCCGGCCTCCGAGTCGGAATCTAGAAATTCTGTTTGTTGTTTTGTCTGGATTCCTGCCTTCGCAGGAATGACATCTTGACTTTTGATTTTTACATTTTTAATTTCCTGCCACAACAATGGCATACTAATAACAGCCAAAACCAGAAGCAGGATATCCCATCCGTATAATGAAATTCTCCCATACTCCCATACCTCTCCGCCCAAACTTGGATCCCTAATAATCCATCTAGTTTGCCAAGGAAGAGAAAAAATAAGGAGATAAAACAAATATTCGCGAATTTTGACTATAGATCGGTTCACTACTTTATTATTCATTTATTTAAACGATTTGACAAATAAAAAATCCCAGTGTGTTGGCTGGGATTGTTATATTTCATAAACTAAGGATTATATTAAATATACCGCAATGTATTCCAAATAAACCCAACAAATATGCCAATAAAAATGCCATAGAATAAACCCGGAAAACTATAACATACCAAACCAATTATCATACAGATACCTAAGAGCAATATAGATGACCTCCATTGTGCCGCATGCTCCTTTTTTATACTCTTCTTAAAAAGTAAATCTCTGGCTGACTTAAAATATGGTGAAAAGAACAAATATTCACACGATTTTTTAATGAACATTAATAGCTCCTTCGTTAGTAGATCTTTTCAGTAAATGTTTTTGTAAAATGTTTTTGTATTTAAATTAATCTATTTTCTATCTATATTATACTAATTTACGAGATAGCTTACAAGACTTTCTTCAACCACTGACCAGTGTAGCTTTGTTTTACTTTGAGCACTTCTTTAGGTGTGCCAGCAGCCACTAGTTCACCGCCCTTATCGCCACCCTCGGGCCCTAAATCTACCACCCAATCAGCGCACTTGATAACATCTAAATTATGCTCAATCACCAATACAGTATTGCCACGATCAACTAATTCATTTAATACATGAAGTAATCTTTTAATATCATCAAAATGAAGGCCAGTAGTGGGCTCGTCTAAAATGTATAAAGTTTTGCCAGTGGAACGACGGGAAAGTTCGGTAGCTAATTTAATACGTTGCGCTTCACCACCTGAAAGAGTAGTAGCGCTTTGCCCTAAGTGCAAATAACCCAAACCAACATCGCAGAGTACTTTCAATTTATCATGAACCACCGGAATATTCTCAAAAAAATTCATTGCCTCTTCAGCAGTCATTTCTAAAACATCAGAAATATTTTTGCCTTTATAATGAATTTCTAAAGCTTGCTTGTTATAACGCCGGCCATGACATTCCTCGCATTCCACATACACATCTGGCAAAAAGTGCATTTCAATGCGCACCAAACCATCGCCTTCACAAGCCTCGCAACGACCGCCCTTAACATTAAACGAAAAACGCCCCGGGTTGTAGCCGCGAATTTTAGCTTCGGGCAGTTCAGAAAATAAATCACGGATATAAGTAAATACGCCAGTATAAGTAGCCGGATTGGAACGGGGAGTGCGGCCAATTGGCGATTGGTCAATGGTAATCACCTTATCAATATTATCTAAACCTTTAATCTCTTTGTGTTTACCAGGAATATCTTTGGCTTTGTAAAAATGTTGTGCTAAAGCTCGCGATAATATTTCGGTTATCAAAGTTGACTTGCCCGAACCAGAAACACCTGTGATACAAATAAACTTACCTAAGGGGAAAGTAACATTAATATTTTTTAAATTAAATTCCTGGGCTCCGACAATGGTTAAATTTTTTCCATTACCAGAACGTGATTCTTTAGGTACTTCAATCTTGAGTTTACCGGCCAAATATTGCCCGGTTAGCGACGATTTAACTCCTGCTACTTGTTGAGGTGTTCCTTGCGCCACTACTTCACCGCCATGCTTACCAGCACCAGGGCCAATGTCTACTAAGTGGTCAGCCGAAGTCATAGTTTCATGATCGTGCTCCACCACAATAACGGTGTTACCTAAATCACGCAGTCGTTTTAAAGTATCAATTAACTTACTGTTATCGCGTTGATGTAGGCCTACTGATGGCTCGTCTAAAATGTAAGTGACACCCACTAAAGATGAGCCAATTTGAGTGGCTAGACGAATACGCTGCGCCTCACCGCCAGATAAAGTAGCGGCTGCACGATCTAAAGTTAAATAACCTAAACCAACATCAATCAAAAATTTCAAACGGGCTGTAATTTCCTTTAAAATTTGGTTAGCGATCTTTAACTGCCGTTCATTAAAACTTTTAGCTGTTGGTAATTGGCTAACAAATTCAGATGCAGTTTTTACTGTTAAAGCTGTTAATTGGGAAATATTATGATCTGCCACTGTGACTGCTAAAATTTCGGGCTTTAGGCGTTTACCCTCACAATTGGGGCATGGTGAAACTCGCATATAACGCTCAATTTCGCTGCGGATGTAATCAGACTCGGTTTCCTTATAACGCCTCTCCAAATTGGGAATTACTCCTTCAAAAGTAGTAAAAAATTCTCGCACCTTGCCAGCTGCTTCATAACCCGCATTCACATTATAATTTTTACTACCGGTGCCATATAAAACCTTATCCAGCTGTACTTTGGTAAGTTTAGATACCGGTACATTTACAGAAAAATTATGTGCCCGAGCCATTGCCTCCACAATACGATAATACCAGGTTTGGTTAGCAGAAGTACGCGACCAGGGTCTAATGGCTCCTTCGGCAATTGATAATCGTTTATTGGGCATCACTAAATCAGAATCAACTTCCAATTTTGTTCCTAAACCAGTGCAAGCCGAGCAGGCCCCATGCGGCGAGTTAAAAGAAAAACTCCTGGGTTCTATGCTTGGCAGATCAATTTGACAATGGGGGCAGGAAAAATGTTGGCTAAACAAAATATCCTCGCCTGTACCTTGCCTCTCTACCGTTACCAACCCATCTCCCAAATCAAGAGCGGTTTCTAAAGAGTCAGTTAACCTGGTTACCTCATCACTTTCTGTAGAAACATTAACTCGATCTACCACTATTTCAATAGTATGTTTTTTCTGTTTATCAACTTTCAGATCTTCGGCTTCTTCAATAGAAATTAAATTGCCATCAATGCGTATTCGCACATAACCGGCTTTTTTCACCTCCTCAATTATATGTTTATGCTCCCCTTTTTGATCGCGTACTACTGGTGCCAACAAAGATAAAGCTGTACCTTTAGGCAAAGCTATAATCCGCTCTACAATTTGATCAATGGTTTGTTTAGTTACTTGACGATTACATTTAGGACAATGAGGAAGGCCCACCCGCGCAAATAGTAAACGCAAATAATCATAAATTTCCGTAACAGTGCCCACGGTGGAACGCGGATTGTGGGAAGTAGAACGCTGATCAATTGAAATAGCCGGACTTAAGCCCTCTATTTGATCTACATCGGGCTTGTCCATCATGCCTAAAAACTGCCTAGCATAAGACGAAAGGGACTCAATATAGCGTCGCTGTCCCTCGGCATAAATAGTATCAAATACTAAAGAAGACTTACCAGAACCAGAAAGACCTGTCACTACCACTAATTTATTACGCGGTAAGCTAACATTAATATTTTTTAAATTATGAACCCGCGCGCCCTTAATTACTATCTCTTCTGATGGTCTATGATTATTTTTCTTATTAGCCACAAATATTAAAAAATTATAAGCAGAAGATAGTCTACTACAAATCTTCGGGATGGTCAATAGATGATGGTAATGTGCACACACATATGGCGGTTTCTCCTAGAATGGAGAAATGGCAATATGTATGTCTAAAACAATCAAAGAAGAGCGATTAAGATGGGTCTTACCCATCGCAAATAAGGCGATTAAATTGGTAGCCGCGGCAAAA
>JBDRTU010000039.1:0-2106 GCA_043823825.1 Patescibacteria group bacterium | reverse complement strand
AAGCATTAATTTTAAAAATTACGGAAGGTTCTTCCGGAGTTCCCGAAATTATAAATTCTTTTAGCTGTTTTGCCCTATCGGTAATTGTTCCGGGAAGAGTTCGGCCTACTAATTCTTTTTCTAAACATTCTACTCGTTCAACTAAAGGTTTTTCCTGGGTTACCCCATAGATAGCCATTTCTATCTGGGATAAAACCTCCAACAAGGTCGCCTGAGAGGCCTCTGCTGCCCAGGAAAATTGGGCTAATACTGAAGTACAAATAAAAACAATTACTATGAGAAGAGAAAATGATTTTTTAAATAACATTTTAGAACACCTACCTTTTTAATAGTCGTTAGTGAATAGTGAATAGTCGTTAGCATTAAATACAAGATAACTTAGTCGTTAGTGAAAATACAAAACTGGTTTTTAGTTATTAGTTGTTAGTGTTAGATAAGATTGCCGTATCCTGATAAATCAGAAGTCAAATGCCATTATAGACAGGCGAGACGCCTGTCCTACGTATGAGACGGGTTTGATAAATCAAACCCCTACCTCCTAAACACCAACCGCTAATAATCTTCTGACTCCTGAATTCTTTTTTCTTCACTATATACTATTCACTATTCACTAACGACTATTTTATTATAATATTATTCTATAAATTCCGCAACAAAAATTACTACCAAAAAAAATAACCCCCGGAAAAATTCCGGGGGTTATTGTAGAATTTCACTAAGCTTTTACAATTAGAAGCTTACTGAAAGTTCTGCCTTTAGAGTGCCAACATTATTCAAGATATTTCTTTCGTTTATAAGCTTAGTATCCGCATCCCAATCATTGTATTCATATCCTACGACTAGTTTTGTATTTACATCTAAAGCATGAGTTAAAGCAACCTCTCCACTGTACATAGGTACACCAGCAGGAGTAACAGTATCAACTCTTCCATCTAATTGTACACCTAGTACCTCAGAGTAAGTGTAATTTAAAGTAAGCACTCCAGTATGTTCTGCAGTAAGGCCCACATATTGATAGGAGGCGCTCGCCTTCAAATCATCTGTTAGTGGATAATTTTTGTAACCAACATACGCAACATAACCATTAGTTAATAAATCATATCCAAAACTGACATCTGTAGCTTCTTTAGTATCTGCATCAACTGTATAGACTAATTCAGCAACTCCTAGACTAATCACAGGAGCAAAAGCAATTGTATTATCATTGGTATAAGTTAAACTTCCTGCTAATGCATCACTAAGTGGATAGGAAACCTTTACTTCACCGCCTAATCTATCGGCAACATAATCATAACTATACGAAGTAGGCTTCAAAGCTAAAGTTGTCGTCTTCATCATAGTTGGCCCAAATCCAGCAGTAACATAATGACCATCTAACTGTAAGCTTAAATCTCCAATCTTAGTTGCAAAGGCAGCAGCACCTGCAAAATCACCTGTACTTTGATAAGCACCTTCAACTGCTATATTGGTATCATCATTAATGTCATAGTATAAATCTGCACCACCAACATAGACACCAGCTAACTTGTCGAAAGAAGCTGTAACACCTAAAAGACCAAAATCAGTATTTGCTGTGTAGAAATCATCTACTCTGGTAAATCCTGTCCATGCTCCATCCAGCCAATTCCAGGTCATTAAAGCACCTTCAAAACTAGCGGCATCATATATCAGCCCTAATGCGACAGTAGCTGGTTTAATATCTCCAACTTTTAATTGTGCCTTGTCACCCTTGTAATCAATAAAGAAATCATCCCAGGCAACAGCTGTAGCAAGAGGTGCACCGGTAAGAGTATCGGTAATTTTTACGGTAACACCAGCGGTGGTCTTTTCATTGATGGTAGCAATAATATTAAAGGTTGTTACGTCACTTAAAGTGGCCACATTGGTATCGCTCGGTAATTTATATGTTGCTTTAAATGTACCGGTAATCTTCACTGGTTCAAAGAAAGTTTCCAGTTTGGCAACTTTTCCTTCTAATACAGCGATTGCTTCACTGTTTGCACCTAAAGCAGCCTCTAAGTCAGCTACGGTTACGCCTAAGCTGGCTAATTCATCAGCAAATTCAATAGCTAATTTCTCTAATATTGCTACATCATCAGCAGAGGC
>JBDRTU010000038.1:0-6511 GCA_043823825.1 Patescibacteria group bacterium | reverse complement strand
CCCATGTTACCGAATATATAACTTAATGTCAAACTTGCCCTGAAGCAAAAAAATCAGTATGCTAAGAGTATTATTATGATCAAATTTCCTGAATTGGAGGAGAAAATATTAGACTTTTGGAAAAAGAATAATATTTTTCATAAATCATTAGAGAAAAAGGCACCCCAAGGACGCTTTGTTTTTTTTGAAGGCCCGCCAACTGCCAATGGCCAGCCGGGGCTGCATCATGTGCTGGCACGGGCTTTTAAAGATTTAATTCCGCGTTACAAAACAATGCAGGGGTATTTTGTGGAAAGAAAAGCTGGCTGGGATACCCAAGGTTTGCCCGTAGAGTTACAGGTAGAAAAGGAATTAAAATTTAAGGGTAAAGCTGATATTGAAAAATATGGAGTGGAACAGTTTAACGAGAAATGCAAAAAAGATGTTTGGAAATATAAAGCTGATTGGGAAAAATTAACCGAGCGCATTGGTTTTTGGTTAGATTTAGAACATCCTTATATTACTTATGAAAATTATTATATTGAAAGTTTATGGTGGATTTTTAAAAAAGTGCATCAGGCTGGTTTATTGTATAAAGATTATAAAGTACTACCTCATTGCCCTCGTTGCGGTACTGCGCTTTCTAGCCATGAAGTAGCGTTGGGTTATAAAAGTATTACTGAGCAGTCGATGTATGTTAAATTTAGAATTAAGAATCATGAATCAGGAATTAAGAATGATAATACTTATATTTTGTCTTGGACTACTACACCATGGACCTTGCCGGGGAATGTAGCGCTGGCAATAGGCAAAAATATTCCTTATGTCAAGGTAAAGATTGATGAAGAGTATTATATTTTAGCTAAAGATAGATTAGTTATTTTGACTCAAGATAAATTTGAAATAGTAGAAGAGTTGTCTGGCAGTCAATTAGTCGGTTTGGAATATGAACCATTGTTTGATATTAAACCCCTGCAGACCGAAACTAGTTATAAAGTTTATGCTGCGGATTTTGTGACGACAACTGAAGGCACAGGCGTAGTACACACCGCAGTAATGTATGGTGAAGATGATTTTGTTTTAGGAACAGAAAAAGGTCTTCCTAAATATCACACAGTAGATGAAAATGGAAATTTTACCAAAGAGGTAGTGAAATGGGCAGGTAAATTCGTCAAAGATAGTGATGTTGAGCGTGGTATAATTAATGACCTGCAAGAACGTGGGCTACTGCTAAAACAAGAGATGTATAAGCACGACTATCCTTTTTGTTGGCGTTGTTCAACCCCTCTTTTGTATTATGCTAAACCATCGTGGTTTATAAAAATGTCAGCTTTGCGAGTAGAAATGAAAAAAGCAAATGAGAAAATAAATTGGTATCCTGATCATATTAAGCGTGGGCGTTTTGGCGAGTGGTTAGAGGGTGTTAAAGATTGGGCTATATCACGTGAGCGTTATTGGGGGACGCCATTGCCAATCTGGACGTGTAATAAGTGTAAAAAAATAATGTGCGTAGGCAGTTTGGAAGAGCTTGCAAAATTGGCACCGAATCATAAATCAAGAATAATGAATCATGAATTTGATATGCATCGGCCGTTTATCGATGAGATAATCTGGCCTTGTAAGTGTGGCGGGGTAATGAAACGAGTACCAGAAGTGGCTGACTGCTGGTTTGATTCAGGATCAATGCCTTTTGCTCAATGGGGATACCCTTACCTAGCAGATAGCAAAACGCATTTGGCCAATAGTTATCCGGCGGACTATATTGCGGAAGCGATAGATCAAACTCGCGGTTGGTTTTATACATTGTTAGCAGTAGCAACCTTACTTAAAAAAGCTGGAGTGATTAAAGAAATTCCGCCCTTTAAAAATGTGATTTGTTTGGGGCATATTAATGACAAGCATGGGCAAAAGATGTCTAAATCAAAAGGTAATGTGGCGGACCCTTGGGAAATTATAAATAAGTATGGAGCAGATGCCTTGCGCTTTCATTTTTATACTGCAAATCAACCAGGCGAGCCAAAGAATTTTGACCCCCAAGCAGTTGAGGAAGTGGTTAAGCGCACTTTTTTAATTTTAATGAATGTTTTAACCTTTTATGAATTGTATAAAGAAGATGCACCAGCGCCAGTGGCGGCACCTAAATCACCAAATATTTTAGATCAGTGGATTTTAGCTTTGTTACAAAAATTGATTAATGAAGTTACTTCCAATTTAGATAAATATGAAGTTACTGAAGCTGGTAGAAAAATTACTGAATTTATTACTGAATTATCAACTTGGTATGTCAGGCGCAGTCGAGATCGATTTAAAGAAGGGGGTGATGATAAAAATTTAGCACGAGCTACTTTGGGATTTGCGCTTAGGGAACTCGCCATATTAATGGCACCATTTACTCCCTTTATAGCTGAAGAAGTATATTTGCAAGTCAAAGGTAATAAAGAATCAGTACATTTAGAAGATTGGCCCCAGTCAGCTACAGTTAACGATAAAATATTAAACGAGATGGGGAAGGGACGCGTTGTGGTTGAGCAGGCTCTAGCCGAGAGAGCCAAGGCGGGGCGAGGGTTTAGCATTCGACAAGTTTTAGGTAGTTTTGCTACGACTGTGGCTATTGCCGATGAGATCAAGGAGATAGTAGTCAAAGAGATTAATGTTAAAGAAATTGTCCATAGTGACAGGATTTTTTTAGATACCAAACTCGACGAAAGTTTAAAGGTAGAGGGTTTGCTGCGTGAGTTTATTCGCCAAGTGAACGCTCTAAGAAAAAAGAGGAAGTTAACAATAAAGGATAGGGTGGTGTTAAAGGTGTCAGCGCCGGATAAGATTCTTAAGGTATTAAAGAGTAATGAGCAGCAAGTGATAAAAAGTACATTATCATCCAGTATTGAATTTAAGCAAGGTTCATTACCAGAGATAGTAAATATTGACGATATTAAGGTAATGGTTGACTTAGGGTAGAAAATTATGTCCACTTATACTACCACCGGTATTGTTTTACGCGCTAGGAGCCATAGGCAAAATGACCGTTTGTATACTATTTTTACTGAACGGCGGGGTAAAATGGATTTAGTCGCTACCAGCTCGCGCAAAATTTTATCCAAACTCTCTCCGCATTTGGCAATGTTTAGCGAGGTTAAACTACATGTTGCCTCGGGTAAAAAAAACGACAGGCTTGCCGGAGCGGAACTTAAGCGGCTTTATTTAAAGCCGCCGTATAATTTAAATACAGCAATTTTAGGAACGGCCTTTTTAGAAATAACCGATGTGTTGACTTCAGTTGGTGCGCCAGAGCCTGATTTGTTAAAGTCATTAAAATATTATTTAAGTCAACTTAAAGAACTTCCTAGTGAACCGGAAGAGTGGCGACAGAGAGCACGCACTTCTCTGGGTAGGTTTATTTATAAGATTTTAAAAGTTACTGGGCTTGCTATTCAGGTTACTCGTTGCCAAAAATGCCAAGGAGAATTAGCTCCGCCCGTGGTTTTTAGTTTCCGGGAACATGGTTTTTTTCACAAAAATTGTGTAACCGAGGAAGCAACTATTTTTTTATTAACCGAAGAGTCATTAAGTTATTTGCATACCTTAGCCACACGCCAAGAGCCGCCCCGCGAGCGTTCTTTACCAGCCGAGCTTCTGGGCTTTTTAGTTGATTATGTGCAAGGACAAGCTGGCCGTTCGCTCTATACATTAAAATTACTACGTAGTATCCTTTAAGTATAAATTGATTGTAGTTAATAGTTTACAGTCAATAGTACCTAGCGAACTAATAACTAGTGACTAAGAACTAAATTATGGCACCGCCACGACCATCTCTCGATACTTTGTCGTCTGGGAAAAAAAGAATACCCAGGTCAAACAAACAAGCTACTCAAGAGCTCGCCCGTATTTACCAGCAGATTCCGCCAGATGATTTTGATACTTTACGGCGCCGGGCAGCACGCGAGCGAGCTTGGTTATACATCGTTGTCATTTTGTTAGTTGGAATTATTGGGGCAGGCGTTTGGTTTTTTTATTTTCGTGGTGAGGATGCAAAATTTGGCGAGGAGGCAGTCAACGTGGCTCTAACTGGTCCTGCTAGCGCCCCTTCGGGGCAGATAGTGGAGTATATTTTCTCATGGGAAAACGATCAGGGTGTTGATTTAACCTTTGCTGAGGTTAATTTTCGCTATCCCACTGGTTTTACTATTAGTGAGACTAATTTGCGAGCTACTAATGAACAGCAAACCAGATTTAATTTGGGTAATATAGCGGCCCGCGAGATGGGTGAGCTTAAGATTACCGGGCAACTAGTTGGTGAGGTGGGTGAGTTGCAGGAATTTTCAGCAGTATTTACTTATGAACCAGCAAATTTTCGTGCCCAGTTTGCGAAAACTATTTTTACTTCTACCGAGTTAGTGGCCTCGGTGCTTAATTTAGAATTAGACGCTCCACCGCAATTGCCTCAGGATCAGGATTTAAGTTTAAAAGTTACTTATAACAACACTTCTACCAACGCCTTGGCAAATTTAGCGTTAAAGCTTTCAGGCCCCAGCGGTTTTGAGCTGGAGTTGCCAAGTTTAGAAGCAGTGCCTAGTGAGCATAATCTGTGGCGGTTGCCACCATTGGAGGCTAAAAGCGATAATGAACTAAGTTTAGTGGGTCGTTTTACTACTGCTGCCTCAGCCGGTGAGCAAGATTTTGCAGTCGCAATTGGTATTGTAAATGAGGAAAATAATTTTACTATTCAAGAGGAAAAACAAATTACTGTTACTTTAATTGAGTCGCATTTAACTCTTACCCTTACCGCCAATCAAGTGGCATTAAAAAGTTATGCGGATTGGGGTGAGCAAATAGATTTTGAGCTACGCTTTGCTAACGAGGGAGAAGTTACCTTGTCTAATGTGGTTTTAACTGCCAAGTTGGATACCAAATTATTAGATTGGACAACCTGGCAAGCTGATACTATAGCTAAAGTTGATGATGAAAAAGGTACGGCGATTTGGACTAAAAAAGAACTACCCAGTTTAAGCACCTTGGCGCCAGGAGTAAAAGGCAACATTCATTTTCGTCTATCTCTCGTTTCTGTTCAACCTAATGGTACTTTAGCGCCTCATAGTTTTGGTTCCAAAGTGGAAGCTACTGCTGGTCAGCGGATTAGTACAAGTATACAAAATATTACGGCTGAATCTAACACTATTGTTACCAAAGTTAATACTCAATTACTGCTACAAACTGAAGGCCGTTATTATACTGACCAATTAGTAAAAATCGGCTCGGGGCCTTTGCCGCCGCGAGTGGGGGAAACCACCACTTATGTTTTATTTTGGCGTTTATCTAATACTTTGAATGAAGCTATTAGTATTGAAGTTACTACTACTTTACCGCAAGACGTTACATGGACTGGTCAAACTACAGTGTCAGCCGGGCAACCAGTTACTTATAATCCCAACACGCGCGAAGTGCGCTGGACTTTGAACCGCTTACCGCCGGGCGCAGGATTTAAATTTACCAAACCTGAAGCTTCTTTTGAGGTGGCGATCACGCCTTCGGCCCAGGACGCCGATAAGATATTGGTATTAATAAAAACGACTACCGTTACTGCGCGCGATGCCTTTTCTGGAGCTGACTTAATCGCCACTGCAAAATTAGTAACGACTGAATTAGATAACGATTTAGGCGCGCAAGGCAAGGGCGTTGTGGTTAGATAAAAAAACTGGCCGTGGAATTACAGCCAGTCTAGGTGGGAGAAAATCAAGGTTTATTTTTTGGTTCTAAGTGCCGCAGCAAGCTGCCTGCGGCAAAAAGATTAGCGCTGAGCAAAAAGTAGTTTCCAGTCATTGGCCAACTGAAAAGATAACAGAAACCTGCCATACCTTGCAGATTGTATTTTACTTTTCCTAGCCAATTAGCCTTGATTTCGGCTGATCCCTCATACTGGTCGCGTTTTTTAGCGCGCAGTAAAAAAGTTGCCAAGATAGCTAAAGTGCCGTCTAGCACCAGGAAGGCAATAGCGTTCACTGGCCATAACCATAAGTAATTCCAGAATGATAACGCGACACAGATAGCAAAAACTTTGTCGCAACCAGCATCCAGCAAAGCGCCAAGTTCGGTTTCTTGATCCATCTTTTTAGCCAGCACACCATCGGCGTAATCGCTAAAGATTGCCCAGCTAATCAACAGCAGATAGTATTCAAGTCCAGCCTCAAAATGGACGAAGATAATAAAGAGTGGACCACAAACAGCGCGACTCAGTGAAAAAAGATTTGGTACCGAAATAGTATTGTTTTCTATTCCACGGTTAACCGCTTCGGATAAAGGCCGTGATAGGTAGGCGACTAATTTAACCAGAGTCTGACGTATAATCTTTCTTCTAGTGGGTAAGGGGATCAGGTAATTGAATAGCGCACCCAAAGTTAGGTCCTTTAGACGCAGCAAATAGTGAGCGCCTGCTTCAGCGTGTCTTAAATAATTAGTAAGGTTCATTTACCCTCCTGTTGTCTTTTAGTTTTATATGTTATTTTCTATTTATGTTCAAGTTACATCAAAAGTCCAA
>JBDRTU010000037.1:0-25103 GCA_043823825.1 Patescibacteria group bacterium | reverse complement strand
AAAGGCTCATTTTACAATTTCATTTTTTAAAATTTCCTCTAATTTTTTATCAAGATCATCAATTTTAGTTGCCGATGGTGCTACTGGTTTGGCAGCTGCGGAGGCTGAGACGGCGGCTTGTGATTCCTCGTGTAATTTATGTATTTTGATTTTATCTTTCAGTGCTTTTTCGCGTGCCACTTGTTCATCGGTTTTTATTTTCTTTCTAACTATTTGAAATCTTATTACATCGCCTGCTAAAGATAACTCTCTTTCTATGGTTTTAAGAGCAGTGGGTTCTAAATTAAATTCAGACAATACGTAATATCCATATCTTACTTGTTTAATCGGATAGGCCAGTTTTCGCTTACCTAAATTTTGCTGCAAAGTAATTTCCGCCTCTAATTCTTTTAACAGTGAATTTATTTTTTCAATAGTTGGCTCCACTGTTTCCTCATCCATTTTAAGAGGCACAATGTATAAGAGTTCATAATGATTCATAAATTTAGTATATCATTTTCTGTTAATATTTGGATTCGCTCGCCAGTTGGCTAAGTTAACAAAAAAACGCCCGAGTATCTCCTGTTTGTAAAACCTTGCGGTTTAAGCAGGAACCTCGCCCTCTTGGGCGGGTATGGCGCGCTCTGGGAGCGCTTTAAAGTATTAGTATCTTAGCAAAAAGGAAAAAATATAGCAAGAGCTATTATCTACTGGCGGTCATGCTATACTTTTAAAGTATGCCTATGTACTTTTTTATCCTCGGCCGGCAGCCAGAGTTTTCAGTAGTAGAGGCTTGGCAAGTGGCACAGAGTCTGGGATTAAAGTTTACTAATATTGCTTTAACCAAGGATTTTTGGATAGTAGAAGCTAAATCGTTAGATTTACTAAAATTACAACAAACTTTAGCGGGCATGGTAAAACTTGGTGAGGTATTAGCTGGCGTAAATAATAAAGAGCAACTAATAACAGCAGCAGTAAAAAAAATAATTAAGCCAGCTAAACGATTATTATTTGGCTTTAGTTGGTATGGGCAAGAGCCGCGCTTGATGAAGCAATTAGGTTTGGAATTAAAACGGGAATATAAAACTGATGGTAGGGTGCGTTTTGTGGTTTCTCGAGAAAAAGTTTTATCTTCAGTCACTGTACAAAAAAATCATCTACTTCCTCCCAGCGGTTGGGAAATAATTTTTCTGCCAGTCGAGGATAAAGTGCAGATTGGCCGCACTATCACTGTTCAACCTTTTGCTGATTATTCCGAACGTGATTACGAGCGCCCTAGTCGTGAGTTACGCGAAGGTATGCTGCCACCCAAACTTGCACGTACCATGGTGAATTTAGCTGGCGGTTCTGGGCTTAAATCTTTACTTGATCCTTTTTGTGGCTCCGGTACTGTTTTACAAGAAGCTGCGCTTTTAGGAGTACCGCAATTAGTAGGGAGCGATAATCAAGAAGCAGCTATTACTAGAACTAAACAAAATTGGCAGTGGTTGGTTAGGCGGCGAGGTGTTAAGGCGCAACTGCAATTATTCACCGTAGGTCTAGAACAGTTATCAAGTAAAATAAATAACCGGAAGTTTGCCAGTGTAGTTAGCGAACCTTTCTTAGGCCCTCCGCTTTCAGGAAAAGAAACAAGTAAACAGTTGGCCGCGATCTACCTGTCGCTTACACAAGATTACACTCGTTGGGTTGGTTATTTAGCTAATTTACTAGCGTCAAATGGGCGTTTGGTAATGGTTTGGCCTGTGTTGGTTGAGGGTAGTAATTTTAATTTTTTACCGCTGATTGAGGCACTAGACCAAGCAGGATTAAAATTTATAGAAGCGGTTCCGCCGTTTTTGCCGTCAAGTTGGTTAACCGAACGTGGCACCTTACTCTATTACCGTCGAGGACAAAAAATCGCCAGAGAGATTGTGGTGCTAGAAAAGAAATAAATTACTTTAAGCCTATAATAGTTGCAAAACGCGCTTCAGGCTTTTTTTCTTGTATATCGCGGTAGTGTGAGAAGAATTTTCCTGAATGGGCAGTGCAGTATTCGCTAATAAATATATTTTCTTGCTCTACCCCAGCTTCAGAAAGTTGATATAAATTATATCCTACAAGATTGATACTAAGTCGCTGGTCTTTACCTTGGTTTAAAAAGGGTTGCCAGCTTGAATTCAAGTCTGGTGGTATTTGGTTAAAAGTATAGCAACACTGATGAATACCTGGCCCAATACCAACTATTAACTTTTCTGGTTGGGTGGAAAATTCGTTCACCATCATATCTACCATTCTTTTACTGAGTAAAGCACTAGTACCTGTCCGGCCCAGATGTCCCAAGCCAATAGCCTGGTGTTCTTGGTCGTAGAGTAAAAGCGATAAACAGTCGGCTACTACGTGCATTAAAAAAATTCCCGGTTCGTTGGTTATGAGTCCGTCAGCTTGTAGCTGGTAATCATTCTTTGACATTCCTTTATTTGTTTCTTTTTTCCCAACACGGATTATTTTATCACCTTGACCCAGTTTTGCAGTTACCCCATTTTTTGCTTCTAGCTTAAGTTTATCTAAAAATTTATGCCGATTAGTAGCCACTTCTTTTTCCTCGCCCCATTTAAACGACATATTACCAGCGTCATTTGTAGAAAAACCGTGGTTCAGATTAGGTAGTGTAGGTAACTCTGGTAGTTGATACATAATAGTTGATACAGAGTAGTTGATTTAGAGCAGTTGATACAAACGTATAATTTTGGCCTATCTGCGTGGTATGTAATTTGCATCCGGCCGGATGAAAATTACACATAGCAGTTTATTTTTTAGGAAGGTATAGTAAGTCAGTCGCGTGGTAGACATTCACCCACCGTTCAAGTTTTAAGAGCTTTATGAAAGCCGCTAGTTCTTGATACGCATCTTGATTACTAACCCACACACTGTGTTGCAGCAGCCAAAATCCTCCTTGCTTTAAGAGAGCCCGCAGCTGAAGGCGCGCCGCACGCTGTGATTCTGGAATATCAAAGATAACTATAGTGAAGTAATTTGGTCTATGTGGGGGAGCTGCTCGCAAACGTTGTACTAGGGTAGCTGCCTTACCTTTATCAGTTAATGCTACCATCAATCGTTTCCCAATCTTTTGAACTTTGATATAACGAGAACGCCGAAGCCGTTTCACAACTTGCCTTACTTCTCTTTTGTCAGCTAGGCGCTTGAGTTCTACCACATATTCATATCCGCCGTGGCGATAGGCGCTGCCATAATGAGTTGATATTGCTGATACTAGGTGGCCAAGCTCAATAGTTGTGGTTTTTAGACCAGATAGAAAGTTTAGCAGTACTTTTGTGAGTGGTGAATGGGCTTGATAGTGAACCATAAAAATATTGGAATTAAGAGTAGTCACCTAAAGCATTAGATTTCATCTAATTTAATAGTATACTATAATATAGTCTGTGTGTAAAATACATCCGGCCGGATGTATTTTACACAAGATAACAAGCGGCATTGGCGGCGAGCATTAATTACGATAAATTATTTATGTTTGACAAAAATCGTTGGGGGCTATAGTTGAATTATAATAATTAATTTTACATTATGGATAATAATTTATCTAATTTACGCGCCATGCCACCACAACAACAGACTAATACGAATGCAATTTTAGGACTCATTTTTGCTTTTATATTTTTTTCCGTGGGTCTGATTTTAAGTATAATTGCACTTAAACAAATAAACGTAACCCTAATCAAAAAAGTTACGGGTTAGCGATAGCCGGCGTAGTATTATCAGTGTTTCTCTTTACTCTAATTATAATAGTTTCTATTGTTGCTCAGTTTATGTCTAAATAGAAAATCTGAAGTGCATTACGTCGCCATCCTGCGTTACATATTCTTTACCTTCGAGATGCAGTTTTCCCGCGTCGCGCGCGCCACTCTCTCCATTGGTCGAGACAAAATCTTCATAAGAAATAACTTCGGCGCGAATAAATCCTTGTTCAAAATCAGTATGAACGCGGCCGGCAGCCTGCGGCGCTTTAGTTCCTTGTGAAACTGTCCAAGCTCTGGTTTCGATTTTGTTATAAGTGAAAAAAGTAATTAGATTTAAAAGGCGATAGCTTGCTTTAATTAATTTATTTAAACCAGTTTCTTGTATTCCTAGTTCTGTTTGATATTCTCTGGCTTCTGCTGGTTCTAAATCAGCAATTTCCGCTTCTAATTTACAGCATAAACTAAAACAGGGCGAAAATTTTATATTTTCAGTCGTTGTTTCATCCTCATCAGTATTGAGCACATAAAGCATTGGTTTTATTGTTAATAACGTTAGATCTGAAATTAAATGTAGTTCTTCATTAGTTAAAGATAATAAGCGCGTTGGTTGTCCATTAGCTAAATGTTTTTGTATTTTTTCTAGAACCGCTATTTGTGTAATTATTTCTTTATCTTGCCCACTTTTTAGTTTGGCTTTTAGGGGTGCTAATTTTTTTTCTAGCACAGCCAAATCAGCCATTATCAATTCAATATTTACTATCTCGGCATCAGCTTGCGGATCAGCTGCACCTGTTATGTGGCTAACATTGGTATCAGAGAAAGAGCGGACAATATGAACAATAGCATCTACTTTACGAATGTGGGCTAAAAATTGATTGCCAAGACCTTCTCCTTGGTGAGCATTTTTAACTAGTCCGGCAATATCTACAAAAGTAATAGTAGTAGGGATAACTTTAGTAGATTTGGTTATTTGATAAATTTTTTGCAGACGTTCGTCAGGAACTTCCACTATTCCCACATTTGGGTCAATGGTAGTGAAAGGATAGTTTTCAATCATTACGCTTTTTCGCGTTAACGCCTTGAATAGTGTAGATTTACCAACGTTGGGCAAGCCAACAATTCCGATGGAGTGAGAAGAATTTGACATCTTGATTGATTGGAATAAATCCGATTACTTGTAAGTGTTGTTTATTAGCAACGACCTTTTCGATAGTGTTGAGTATTATTGCCCGCTTGGCTGCAAAATTCAAGTCCTGTAAGGTTTTCTTGGCTTTTACAGCAAATGATTCAACCTCACCCGTGCTCGGCGTTTTTAACCGCATTTGGTTAGCTTCACTGGTGGTACTGGCGATTTGTGTCTCAAACTGGCTGATTTTATCTCGAAGCGGCGTAGTATAATCTTTAAGTTGCGCCAGAGTAAACACGCCTGCTCCATAGCCTTTATTGTATCTTTCAACTTGTTTATTTAATTTGCTAACCTCTTTTTTCAAAACCTCAACATCAACCAAAGCCGACGTCGTCTTGGCTTGTCTATTTTTGTACCAGCGACCTACTTGTTCGGTCATCAACTCTGGGGAACTCATCAAACCTGCTATCTTTTTCCAAACAAGCTCATCAGCCAATCTAGCATTAACACCCCCTTCTTCGCATTTTGGCGGCAAAGGAAAACTTAATACTCTATCGCTGCAGCGATAATACAAATTGGGTTTATTGTAGTATCCTTCGCCAGCCCGTTTTCTACCGCATACACATTCTATTTTACCAGCCAAGAGATACTCATTTTTTCTGTTGCGCTTACATAACTCAAAATTTGCTTTTAGCTGCCTGCCAGCTTTTTCAAATAACTCTGGTTCTATAATCGCAGGAATGGGGATAGTTATCCATTCTTCTTTTGGTCGTAGTCTACGGCTGGTTTTTTTCATCTTTTTATATTTGTCATTTTTGAGGGGTTTTTCTGGAACGACGGCATAAGAAGCTCCCCAGTGTGCTTCACCGATATACCCTCTATGTCGTAGCATTGTGCTTAATGTGCTGGTGTTCCATACACCCCTTTTGCTGTTGCGTGGCCTTATACCTAATTGTTGCAATTTTCTTACAATAGCTCGCAAGGTCATTCTGTCATTGGCTACCCAAGAGAATATCATTTTGACGACCCGTGCTTCTTCAGGATTGATTTCGTAGTAGCCGTGTCGTTTATCCTGTTTTGGAATGTAGTTGTAGCCATAGAGAGGTTTAGTAGTGAGAATATGGCCTTCTTTAGCTTTACGAAGTTTACCGAGGCGAAAACGCTCGGTTATTTTCGCCCGTTCGTATTCTGCAAATAGACCTCTGACGCCGTGCAGGATTTTGTCCTCGCTGTTTTTGGGAGCGGAAACAGTGATGAACATAATCTCGATTCCAGCTTCCTTCAACTCATCCATAACCAATTCTTGATACGAATAGCGGCGAGCCAAGCGGTCTGGGTCATAAATCAGCACAGCTTCCCAAACCTTATTCTTTGCGTCTTGCCGCAATTTATCGAGAGCAGGTCTGGCCAACATATCGCCACTCCAGCCATCGTCAACATATTCCTCAACTATCGTGTAGCTATTTTTCTTGGCAAATTCTTGGAGCGAATTTATTTGGTTCTGTATGGTTTGCTGCTCCTCTTGATTTGAAGTAGAAACACGGGAGTAGGTAGCAATCAGCTTTATTGTTTTTTCAGGCGTAATGGTCATTTGATTTTATGTTTCTCTAAGAATTTTATAACCTCTGTTTTAGGAATGCGAAGTAGGGACGTCTTACCATTACCAAGTTTATAGCCTTTAAGGCTGCCATTTTTAAGCCAACGCATTATGGTGCGGGGATGAACTCTTAACTCTTTGGCAATCTCTTCTAATGTTAGAAATTCCATAAATCTATTATACTCCTAATTGTCATTAGTTGTCAAATCACCGTATTTCTTTAAGGTTTCCTCAAATAGAATATCAAAGGCATTATCAATTTGCCCGTTAATTGTTTCTGCGAGCTGGTAGTCCATTAAAGGCTGACTCCGTTTGTTAGTCTTGTTTGAAGTCATATCTTTCAAATTTTTCTAATGCTGACTGGATGTCGCTAATGGCAAGCGAAGGAGGGATACTCCTAAGGGTGGTGGCCGAGATTTTTATTTTATCCGACAGTCTTGCCCAGCTTTTACTTGTCCAATTTTTTTCGATTTTATCTCTAGTTTTCCTAACTCCGTATTGGTTAATGAGTGTATAGAGGCCGAGACTGGCAAGTGCTCTGTTGAGCGAATGCGCCTGTTTTCTCTTTTTTATACTCAGGCCGATAATCATAGCGTCAAACACTTCTTCCAATGGCCGCTCAAGTTTGAAAGCAAGCTGGCTGGCCGGTGATTTTATTATTTCCTGCCAACTAAAAAGCAACGCTTTTTTACAAAGCTCCTTGTTAAATAATGCTTCAAAGGTAATACCTTTGATTTTTTTGCCCATTATTTTTGAAAGAAAGGTAACGAGGATTTGTTGCTTGACGAGCCTGACCTCATAACGAAGTATTTCTGGCCTTTGCTCACGGCGTAGACTGGCGACCAATAATTTTTCCTGTTTCAGCTTATCTTTATCAACGGCTTTGGCCTTTGGCGTCAGAATGTCTTTAAGTTTATCGTAAAAAATACTGTTGTCAGACGAGGCGTAAAAATATAAGGCTTGGCCGTTGTTGCCATAATGTCTGATATTCACATCTTTACCCCTGCCAACATCGGCCTTGAAAAGCGTAGAGATAGCGTCTTGAACAGTGAGAGGATGCGGTAACTCTATGTTCTTACCAAAATGAGCTTTTGTGATTACGGCCTTACGAAGTATAGGCTCAAAAATCCTTACCTGCATTCTGGCGAGCCGAGATTTAAGCTCGTTAATAACCCTGTCAAAGTCCGCATCATCATACTCTTGGACGCTGTTGCTAAATAATAGCTTAGGGATTGAAAACTCTATGTGAAGGTCATAGGTTAGTTTGAACCCATCAAAACGCTGATAAACTGTTAGTCTGGGCAGGTAGATACCTGCTTGTTTATCTTTAAGGGTTGGGTTTTTAGTGAACTTTTGGAATTTGTGTCGGCCGTAATTAAAATCAGTAGTTTTTTCATTGATAACTAACGCAGGCGTAAAAAGATTGGGGTTTCCAACCATAAAGTTCGGATATGTAATTCTGATAGCGATTGTATCGAGCATAAAGCCTACGTTTGCCTATTTTTTGAGTATTCATATTTGTCTTCCTTTCCAAACTTTGTTGTCCCGAAATTTCGGGGAATACTCCAAGCAAAAATTAGATGCTATTCGCTGTAGAGGCGGTTTTTAAGCATTTTGAGGTTATCGAAAAACGACCTAGCTTTAACTTCGAGGCGGTCTGACCAGTAATCATCTACGACCTTTTCTATTCCAGTTTCTCTCAGGAAGGCGAACTGGACTTTGCGAGGATTTTTTTTATCGAGTAAGACAAGCTTAAAGCTAGCTGAAACTAACGCTGCGGCTGCTCCCAAATCGAACGTAAAAAGGTAGTTGCTATAATCTTCGGCAGAATTATTGGTTTTTGCTTCATAATTTCGTAACTTTTTGGTCATAAATTTTAATTTAATAACAAAAAAGTAGAGGTTATCCTCTACTTAATAAATGCAGTTAGTTTGAAAAACGGGACATCAAGAAACGCCCATAATTTGGCGAATTTTATTCAAACCCCTATTTTTTGCTCTTCTTTCTGTATCAGTAAGCTTTTCGTTCATTAAGACACGCTTTTTAACCGCTTCTCGTTCTTTTTCTGGGAGATTATCAATGTATTGTCGTATTTTTTGTATGTTTTCTTCATTTTCTAGTTGTTTCGTAAAGTCTTTCGGGTCTGGTATACTCTCCATAAATCCTTCTTTGAAATTGATTTCTGAAATTGTCTGCTGGTCTGTTTTTAGAATCAGACGGCCAGTGGTTCTTAATTTCCAGTATAGATTACTTTCTATATAACCAATAAAACTATCGTTAGCTGATAAATCAAAATTCAAAATTAGTTCTATTATGGCCATATTCGCATCGCCATAGAGGTCATCGCTTTTTAAGTTACCCCTTTCGGTATACGCCTTCTCATAGTACGTCTTCACTGGGCAATTAAGCTCTAATGAGTGTATAGATTTTTTTATTAAGTTCTCAAAAATTTTACTTATTAAAATTATAAAAGCATCCTTATAGTAATTTTCTTCTTCGGATATTGCTTTTTCATTCGGTTTCTTATTACTTATTATTTTTTGAATGTTTATGACAAAGTTTATCAAAACATCATCTTTTATCTCATTGTCAATTTTTCTATTCTTAAACAACTTGATAATTTGTTCTAAAATTTCCAAAGGGATTTTTGTGCAGAAAAACCTAAAACTTTCAAAAACTGGTAAATAAATTACACGAGTTAATCCCGATGGGAATTCAGCTATAGAAATAACATTATCAATTTGCATTTTAATAAAAGCAACTCGTTTCTCCAACTCATCCCTAAAATAATCAAGAAACCACTGTTTAAGTTCAAGTCGATTTTGTTTATCGCCAGTTTTTTTAACCGCATAGTTTAATCCATTTAACATAGATGCCCCGTCAAAAATGTCTGTATCTTTTACTTCGTCCTTAGGGATAAAATTTTCAGCTCGAAAAAGTATTATTACTATAGCCATTTTTATAGCAAGTGATGCGATAAAACCTTCTTGCTTATAGACATCGCCAAAATATTTTTTGCCAATTTTATCAACTTCTTTTGTGAGAAAAATGTCATATATCATTGACATATGATTTTTCGACAAAAATAGAAGTTGAAAATCCAGATACAATGTATTACATCCACTTAGATGTGCTTTTCTCTCATTATTCCAATAATCAGAACCGTAAAAAGCCGCATACATTGAGTTGAAGATGCCCCTACTATATGTTTCATTTTCGATAACATTATCTGTAAGTTTTGTAAATTCATTTATTATGTCAGTGGCCGTTCTTGGTATCTGCATTTTTCTGTTTTTAATCATTAGTCCTAAATAAAGTATCTTGCACTTCATCGCTTCCTTTGAGTTTTTGTCCTTATCGACTTCAATGGAATTTTTGCCATCATCAACTTTTTCAAGAAAACTCGCCAAGTCGGTAATGCCATTTTTTACCATAGCTCGTCCGATAAGGTGACTTGCCAATTCATTGTCTTCAAGAACTTCTGAGATTAGGTGAGGGTATTCAATTAGCATTACCCTCAAGGTAGGTTCTTCGATGTCTAAAATGACATCAGTTATATCAAGCCTGTTTGAGTATTTCTCTAAAAGCCTGAAAAGATATTTTTCGTCTTGCGTTAGAATTGGTAAATTTTTTAAGTCAAGAAACTTATTTTTTATGAGATATTTAAGACACTTAATCGTTCCATCAAAGAAGACTCTTTCTGTTTGGTTTTGCAAATGTTGGTTTACAATATCCAACAGGTCTAAGCAATGTCTTACACTTCTAATGTGCCTTGTGAGTTCAGCTATTAGTTCGAAATCGTATCTGATATTTGACCACATCGCAAATTGTGACTTACTCCATAGGTCAAAAGTTTCAAAATTTTTAGGTGATTTGTTAGTATCGTGGGACGAAGACATAGTAATTTTTATAGTAATAGTGGCGTAACTTTAGCAATTTCAAGCAATAATCTCAAGATTCGTTGCTTTCCAAGTTAGCAAAAGATTGTTAAGATTAAAATACAATTTAGTTGCCTAACCCTCGTGAATTGAAAACCCCGAGGTATGGCATAAAAACCGTTCAGAGTATTGCGCTCCTCGTCAGAGCACTCTGAACGGTCATATCCTGAAAGGGGTATGGGTGGCGAAAGCCATCGCTGGCGAGGGGCTTTATGTTTCAAGCCAGCAGACATAATTAAAACCGTTCAGAGTATGTCCAAAAAATTACAATTACCATCGGCAGTTAAACCTGCTAAAGGCAATAAAATAATTTGCTACATTCGTGGCATTGAAATTGTAGAAACACCCGAAGAAAAAGTTAGGCAAGAATATGCCCGCCGCCTTGTTGAAGAATACGGCTATCCCAAAGAGCTGGTTGATGTTGAAGTCCCAATCCAGCTTGGTAGGGACGAAAACAAGAAAGCAGATATTGTTATCTATCGTTCAAAACAAGATAGAGAGAAACGAGAAAATCACTACATAATCGTTGAGTGTAAAGAGCCAGATATTAAATATCCAGACGGCGAGAAACAGCTAAAAAGCTATATCAATGCCACTACTACCCAAATTGGCGTTTGGACAAACGGCGTTGAGTTCAAATACTGGAAGCGGCTGAAAGAGCCAGACCGCTATGAGGAGAAAGGATACTTGCCGAAATATGGGCAAGAATACGGCGACAAGAAGATACTCAAAAAAGACCTTCGCCCATCAAGTAATTTACAGGCGACTTTTAAGCGTATCCACGACAACATCTACGCCAACTACAAATCAGGCAGAAAGGAAAAGGTTTTTTACCAAGTCATCTACCTTTTGTTTGCTAAAATACAAGACGAAAAAAGCCGTAATGCGGAGTGCGAATTTGTAATTTACGATAGAGAGTGGGATGAGATACGAGATAAAGACACGAGTAAAACATTTCAAAAGAGGATTTTTGACTTGTTTGAGCAGGCAAAGAGCCGGGAAGAATTTAAGAGCATTTTTGACGGCTCGGAGAAAATAGAAATACCGATACGACAAATTGCTAATGTCGTCAGCGAATTTGAAAACATTACCGTTTTAGATACCGATGTTAAGGGCGAGGCGTTTCAGGCATTTTTAAGCGGATATTTTAGGGGAGACGCTGGGCAATTCTTTACGCCTGACCCAATTAAAAAACTTATGGTGGAGATGTTAGAGCCAGAGCCAGATGAGGTTGTGTTAGACCCCGCCTGTGGCTCATCTGGTTTTTTGGTTTTTGCAATCAATCACTTCCGAAATCTCACCAAAAAGCAAAAAGGTTGGGTTGATATAAAAGGCAATCCTCTTAATGATGTTGATTTAACTCCAGACCAGAGAGAAATTTTGAGAGGTCAAACCAAAGAATACGCAAGCACCCATATTAAGGGCGTTGATTTTGACAATGACCTTACCAAAGTTGCCAAGATGTATATGGTTATGACTGACGATGGGCACACTGGTATTTGGACTTCTAATGCTCTTATTCCTTTTGATGAATTTACAAAAAACACTAAAGGCACAATTACTCCAGAGAGTGCCGATATTATAACGACTAATCCGCCATTTGGTTCAAAGGGCAAGGTTGAAGACCCAAACATTCTTTCGGGATATGATTTTGGCTTTGCGTGGAAAAAAGATAAAGAAACTGGCGAGTTTGAAAAAGGAAAACTTCTAACTGGTAAGAAGGGTGGCGGACAAGTGCCAGACATTTTGTTTATAGAGCGTTGTCTCTCTTTACTGAAAAAAGGCGGCAGGATGGGCATAGTTTTGCCAGACGGAGATTTAACTAATCAGAACACGGAGTTTGTTAGAGCTTGGCTTAAAAATAAAGTCCAGATTGTTGCAGTAGTCAGCTTACCACAGGAAACCTTTGTGCCGTTCGGAGCGGGCGTAAAATCAAGCGTTCTTTTTTTGAAAAAACCAAAGGGTAAGTTGCCAGAGCGTTATCCTATTTTCTTCGCTAACCTAATAAAGATTGGCTATGACATCCGAGGCAGGAAAACTTACAAAAGAAATGACAAGGGCGAAGTTATAAATAACGAGGGGCATCCGATTGAATATCTTACAGACCGCAAGGGCAATAATACGAAACAAGACCCAGTTCTTATTGAGCTAAAAGGTGCTTTAGATACTGATGTGCCCGATGTGTTAAGAGAATGGGTTAAGTTCAAAAAAGAATTTAGGAGTTATTTATGGTAGAAGCACAAACAAAAAATCAAAACGCCTTTTGGCTTTGGAACGATAGAGTTGACTGGATATTAAGAGGGGATGTCAGGTATTGGATACCTCAATTTATAGAAGCTGAAAAACAGATTAAGCCATTTTTATTTTTTAATGAATTTGTTAAAAAGATTAGTTCAGGGGAAAACTTGAGGCAACAAGAAGGTGATTATATTTTTTTCAGAACTCAAAATTTATACGACATTTTGCCAGATTTGTCTGAAGTATCATTCACAAACACAAGGGGCGATTTAATCCAAGAAGGTGACCTGTTATTTGGTAGGGTGGGTAAAATAGGCACAAGCTGTGTTTATATAGGCGATAACAAGAAAGAGGCGACCTATAGCGACAACATCTTAAAAGTAGAAATTGATAAAGATAAAATAAATCCATTTTTTGTTTCAGTTTTTTTGGCTTCTAAATTTGGGCAGGTTCAATTTCAAAGACAACAAAAGGGAACAAATCAACCATTGTTAGATACGGAAATTTTAAGAAGGTTGAAGATTTTAGTAGCAACCAGAAATAACCAGCAAAAAGTAGAGCAGATTGTTAAAGATGCTTTCCGACTCAAACAAGAAGCGGAAAAGGAATACCAAGAAGCGGTTGAAGTATTTTTGAAAAGTATCAAAACTTATATTTCGGAGTGGGACACCCTTACATCAGAAACTACAAAGGCATTTTGGTTATGGTCAGACCAAGTTGATATAGCCAGCAGAATTGACCCTGACTATTACTCTGGAGAAGGAATGAGAAATAAACTCGGCAAAACAAAATCACTCGGCGAATTGGCAGAAATAAAAATTGGTAAAACACCAGCGTTTGATGATTATTTGCCGAGTGGCGAGAGGCGGATAATGAAATTCAGAGCTATTACGGGACGGGGTATTGATTTGGAGAACGAGGAAAGAGGATTTATTAAAGAGGAATTTTTCCAGAAAAACAAACAAAATAAACTTAACAAGGACGATATTGTGCTCGGCTCTGCGGCTCACCAAGCTCACTACATCGGAAAGTATCTTGATATTGTTGATGAATTGCCAAAAGAATTTGCGGATGGGGTTTTAACAGTGGCAGAAATTATGACAATCAGAGCAAAAGAAGCCATCAACCCATTTGTCCTTTTATTGTTCCTGCGTTCAGGTCTTGGCTACGAACTTATACAAAGACAAATAAAAGGTCAGACATCCCATCTTTACCCAAAGGATGTAGGGGGTATCGGAATACCAGAGGCAATAACGAAAATATCCAAATCAGAGGCAGGCAAGGCGATTGAAAGCAACGTCAGGTCGTCATTGGAAAAATCACGATTAAGCAGACAAAAACTCCAAGAAGCCAAAAAAGTCGTTGAGAATTTAATTGTTAAATAAATCTATGCCTATTTTTCAAACAAAGAATAAGAAAGTTGCTCAAGTGTCGTTTGACCTAAATTATTTTGATAACGAGGCGGCTCTGCGTGATTTTTTCGCAAATAATCTTGAAGATTTGCTTGGTATGCGTTTTTTGGCAAAAGAATATCCTACTACAGATGGTAGGATTGATACATTAGCCATAGACGAAACAGATGCCCCAGTCGTTATTGAATATAAATGGGGTCAAAACGATGCTATTTTCACGCAGGGGTTATTTTACTTTAACTGGCTTCGGAAAAACAAAAAACACTTTGACCTTTTGGTGGCGGATAAATTCGGTAAAGATGTGAAAGTTAATTGGAACAACCCCAGAGTTATCCTTATTTCTCAAGGGTTTGATAATAGAACTATAATTGCCGTTCAAGAGGTAGATTATGTTGAACTTATTAAATATACTCCCTACAAACAAGACATTTTATATCTGGAGACTGTTTATAGTCCCAATAAGACGCAGGTATTAAAAGAGCGGATTAAAACGCAAACGGGAGAAACTTACGATATTAACTATCACTTAAACAAATCAAACCCAGAAATTAAAGAGATTTTTTATAAACTCCAAGAAAAAATAAAGTCATTGCCGAGTGTTGATGAGGTCGCCGACCAAAAAGTAGGAATTACTTATAGGACAACAAAGAGTTTTACAAGATTTGAATTTGGTAAAAGCTACATCAATATCTTGCTCCGAGAGACAAAGTACAACGACCCCAAAGGATTAGTGAGAGACATTACCTCTTTTGAGTGGGGCTATAAGGGTATGGCGAAAATCAAATCAATGAGCGAGGCGGTTGATATATTTAGTTTAATTAAGCAATCCTATGAGCAAACATTATAAAGAGCTCGGCGGGGTAAAATTTGCTATAATTAAATCGGAGTAGTGAGAATTGGTGTTCATCGGCTTTTGCCGATGACAAGGCTGCGTAATAAGTCCGCCTTGTGCGGTGAAAAGCAACAGTGGCTCACGGGTACATCAAGAGTGCTACTCCAACAATAGTGAGTGGTACAATGGTGTAAAATTATTGACTTAACAAAATTGATATACTACTCTTTTATTAGATACTTATAGTATGTCTCTCGCAATAGCTATACAAACCAATAAAGGAATTTCTGTAGCCTCCGACAGTAGAGGTACTTTTGGCGACCCAAGGGGTGTTACTGGCGCTAATGATACTATTCAGAAAGTTTATGGTTTAACGAAATATACAGCTATGGCTGTTGCTGGTGCAAATGAAATTGGAGCGACATTATTGGATTTACTCATTCCTATTATCAAAGAGAAGAGTCTTGAAGGTATTGATGCTATTTTGCAAGCCACCCGTGAATTATTTAGGAATAAATATAATGAGTGGTTTCCCAATTTACCCGCTATGCCATCGCCTCAAGCACCTCATTTGCAACGTCCAGGGTTAGTAGTAATCCTCGCAGGGTATAGAATGGCTAATGGTCAACCAGACCAGCCGATGCTTTATAATCTTATAAGTCAATTGGATTTTGTTCCAAGCCTTAGTAATTATGGATTTACTATTATTGGAGTGCCACAATATGCTATTTATTTATTAAATCGTCTTTATTCCAAAGATATGCTTTTGCGGCCAGCAATTGAATTAGCGGCATATTGTATATCAGAGACCGCTACTCAAGACGGAAAAGTTGGTGGTGCTATCCAGATAGCAGAAATTACCCCCGAAAATGGTTTCAAGGCATATACCAGAGAAGAGGTTGAGGGTATAACAGAAGAAAATAAAAAACAAAGCAAGTCATTAAGGGGTCTATTTTTCAAAGATTAACGATTTTGTTTAACTTTGTTATAATAAATCTATGAATATCAATCCATATGGCTTAACAATTCCTCATTATGATTCTTATGAGGATTTCTATAAGTTTTTTGAAATTCCACCAAAAGATGGTCAGGAGAGCATTATTCCTATTAAGGTTTTTCCACCAGTTGAACCAATGCAAATAAAAAAGCAGGAGAAAATAGTTGAACCCGAACAAAATTAAAAGAGCCTCATTGGGGGGCTCTTTTGTAGATATAGTGAGTAGCGGGGTGGGGTAGACTATACCTTCATTGCTTCAATTCTTAAATCAGGGATATAAAATCCATTAGACTGTTCTATTTGGATGACGCTTTGGCGCAGTTGACAATACAGGCTATCCACTTGAAACGGCTGGAAGGCCTTTTTGGTGTTTTACACAGGTATCGAGCGTATGATTTGTCCCTGCTGATTACGGGCTACAATTACCCGCTCATATTGTGGTGGCGGTAGCTTAATCGTGAACGAAAAGGGTATTAGCTTATCAGTGGTATGTCTGATTGTGTTCACTCCATACCTATTTGAAAAGACATTATGTTAGAATTATGAATAATGAATAATGAATTAAGAATCAATATTTAAATAATAATATATCACTATTCATGATTCTTGATTCAAGATTCTGTAAACTCATTACACTTTACAATATTTTTTCAATAGAGTCTAGCTATGTTAAGATTTAAGGTATGGTTAAAGTAGTATTAGATACCAATGTTTTAATAAATGCTGATCGTGGTGCGGGAAATTATGGTAAGCGGATTTTAGACTTAGTTTTACGTGGTAAGACTAGGGGTGTAGTTTCACATCAAGTAAGGCGTGAAAATTTGCTATTAGTTAAAAAATTAGTTACTGATCAGGAACTGAAAAAAGAAATTATGCGTTTTTTAGATAATTGTGAAGAAGTTAAACCTGGCCCCATTGATATCACTTTAGAAGATCATGAAGATGAGAAATTGTTGGCCGCAGCAGTTGGCGGCCGGGCAAATTTTTTAATTACTGAAGATCGACATTTGTTAGAAGTTGAGGAATATCAAAAGGTAAAAATCATCACGCCTAAATATTTTTGGCAGTGGTGGGAGAGGCGGCAAGACGAAAGCGGAAAAACCTGGAACAATTGGGCTCGCAATATTTTGGGTAAATAAAAAAAGAGACAAGTTGATATTAATAAACTATGTCTCCTAAATTAATGTTAATATGTAACCAGTCTTAAAGACGCGGTGTTATATTTTTTTTATATTCTTTTATCCAGTCAATATTTTTTTGATCTTTGAACCAAAAAATCATTTTTATTATAATCGTTTCGCCGTCAGCTGGCTTTGCCTTATCTCTTACAAATAGAGCCACCGAGCGATTTGTATCCGTACCAGGAAACAATACCGCAATTGTGATTTCATTATGATTTTTAATTGTCTTGAAAAAATATCCTGCACGATATTGGTGTGGTGTGTTTTTATCTACATCAATAGTTGTAAGTCGATGATTCTCAGTTTCTATAGGTTTGTCAAGCAAGCTAAGTGGCAACAATTCAACCGGGAAGCCTAGATTGTCTTTAATTAAAAAGTTTTGAAGTTGTTCAAAAATGGGTTTATAGAACTTTACCTCCCAATATTTTTTTGTCAACTCTAGAGTTAACCCAGTGTGTACTTGTTCAAAGCCAAATAATTGCGTATTGACTGTTAAGTATTCTGGACCACTATTTTTATTTGTTATCATTTCAAACTCCTATGTTGGTATTTATTGTATATAATTTATTTTTTCCTTTGTTGCTATGTTATATTACTTAAATCATTATGTCAAATAAATATAATCATAGTGTTAACTATATTAAATAAAATAATTTATTAATAAAAACCCTAAAGTAAAACAGGGTTTTTAATCCTGTTTTACTGGATAACTTATTTATTTATTAATACAGATTTTCTACACCAACTTTGTCACCAGTAGTTAAAGTGTTTTTCTTAGTTTCACCAGTTGATCCATAACCATACATCGTGTTGTGTTGATAGGCGCTTTCATATTCGTCTGCTAAGCCCATAGTATGGCCAAGTTCATGAGTAAGAATATCTTGCGCGTCATAAACACCTTGATAAGCGCAGGTTTGTCCACTAGGCCAAGTGGCAGGGTCGGACCACTTCCAGCTGAATTTTTTATTCATAATCGTATCAACTTCAGCTGCTATACCAGTAGCAGTGTAATACCAAACATAAGATGTAGCCAGAGCAGAACCAGAGGTTCTACCCCAGGTAATAATATTTTGACCATCTAGTCTGGCTCGGTTGGTACCTGTATCACTGCCGCGTGTAATGCTTACTGCTGCTGACACATTTGGCGCAGCATTAAGCCAAGCATTATAGGAGCTGTCAGTAATAGTAGCTAAATTTCCAGAACCAACTGAAGATGGTACGCTGCCAAGGTTTAATCTATAAACCCAAGTTGAAGGCAAGCTCCAACCTGCGCCGTTAACAACTGCTGAAGAATCAGGGTCAGCTGTGTTGGTGGGGCTGCAAGTTTCAGTGGGCGGTGGCGGCGCTGGTTTACCTTTACCTGCTGGTTTAGCCTTATTATCCTGTTTTTCATGATTTTGATTTTTTGCCGGATGTACAAATACTCTCAATTTTAAATGAGGATTTCCCGGTACATCATAAACACCAGCTTGCTCAGGCAGATCAATTTTTGGTCCGGCCGCGTTAGTTGTTTGAGACGATACCGGCACCATTAGCGCAAATAGCGCTAAGATTATGGTAAAAACAAAAAGTTTTTTTATCATAGTTTTTTGGTTAAGTTATAAGATTTTTTATTATTTAAATTTCGACCTTATATCTGATTATACATATTTGTGGAATATTGTCAAATAACCATCCTAGTTACATATGGCGGTGTGCTTAGGTCTAGTACCACTGTTTCAGAGATATTATAAGGGATTTTTGAGCGTTTGGATAGAGCGAAATTCTAGGCTCGTGGGTCACCTCCGATAAAAAGTTGTCTTGGCGGTGTGCTTAGGTCTAGTACCACCATTTTAGAGGTATTATAAGGGATTTTTGAGCGTTTGGATAGTGGACACTTTTAGGCACGTGGGTCAGGGTAATTTTTCAAAATGAGACAAATGAGACAGTTTTTAGGGGCGAGTTTAATGTCTCGTTTTTTGTTAGTTGGGGAGAGTAGTTGAAAAAAATTAGGGTATTAAATAGAGCATTAATAATTTTTAGGTATTATCGGAAAAACTGAGTTATAGATGTATAAGTGAAAAATCTGCTAAAATATAAATAATGCATGTTTTGCAGATTTATCATATAGATATTTTAATTTAACGCTATTTTAACCATAATGACGCAGTTAACTACTGGTATAGTAATATCAACCCATGTAAATACGGGACGAGAGAATATTGGAGACATTCTTAGTGCCGAGGCAATAGCTAAACTATTAAGTCGTAAGTCAAAGATCTTTATTTTGCCACGAGATGCGGGGGTTTCAAAATATCTTCACGTCATTTATGGGGGTGGAGGAATGATTAGGCCTAATTTTTTTGTTAGAGAAGTTTATGGGGATTATTTACTTCGAAAAAAAAATGATTATGAGATATATGGAGTCGGGCTTAACTGCGATTTACTCGACCCCTTGTTTACACGGAATGATCTTTCTTCACTTCATGATTGGATTGAAAATGCAAATAAAATTACCGTGAGAGACATATTAACGAAGAATTTCATTGAAGACAAATTAAAATTAAAATGTCTAGTTGCTCCTTGTCCTACCTACACGGTATTACATGATTCATTGGATCATAAAACAGAAAAAATTCTATTCAGGATTGGCATTACTGCGAGTTTTGGGCATACAGCTACTTCAAGAAGGTTTCTCAGTCAGACGAAAAAATTGATCAGGGATATAGCAGCAAAGGTTGGGGTACAGCAGGTGAGTATTATCTGTCATGACGAAGATGATTATAGATTTTCCAAAAAAAATTTTAAGGGTGGTTTCAACATTTGTAGACCAAAAACGTTTACAGATGTTAGTTCAGCATACAGCAAGTGTGAATCAATATTGACATTTCGTGCCCATGGTGTAATATTTGCAGCGGCTGTTAATAGACCTTGTTCTCCAGTAATATTTTCTAATAAACTTAAAAGTCTTTATGAATATCATTATCAGAGCAGTCTTATTCGCTTAAATTTTGACGCACGTACACATCTTAAACATTTTTCGAGAGCAGTTATGCCTCGCAAATTAGACTAACTATGTTAGATTTACAAAAGAAGACAATATTGATAGCGGGTTCATCTGGTGATATTGGGTTAGCATGCGCTGACTTATGCTATAAAGCAGGTGCGCATCTAATTTTACACTCTAATAAAAATAGTCGAAGACTTAAAACATTCCAGGCCCGTCACAAGGCGGTGGTGATTAATACTATACAGTGCGATGCGACCTCTGAGCCACAAGTAAAACTTCAATTTCAAAAATTAAAACGCCTTGGAATAAAGCGAATTGATGTTTTGGTTTTTGCAATAGGTGATTTAGTGGCTAGAAAATCATTTAAGAATCTTAGTTGGAATTTTGTACAGCATGTGCTTAATATAAATCTCAAATCAGCCTTTCTTTTTACCCAACAAGTGTTGCCATTTATGCGTCGAAGTGGCTCGATTATTTTTATATCGTCTTTAACTGCCAGGTCTGGTAAGGGTGATCGCAGTACACCATATAGCATGGCTAAAGGTGCAATCATTTCATTAAGTAGATCGCTGGCTTACGAACTTGGCCCATCTGGTATTCGAGTAAATACTCTAACCCCTGGATTTATTCAGGGAAAGTTTCATAAACGTTATACTAGTAATAAAGTTCACAATGAACATCGTTTGAGAAATCCGTTAGGTAGATTAGGTAGTCCTGAAGATGTAGCGGCTGCGGTCTTGTTCTATGCCACTCAAAAGAACGGGTACATTAGTGGTACAACACTAGATGTTTGTGGTGGGGATTATATGGCGTAAGTATTCTATATGGAAACAGAAAGATATCATCATAAAAGCGAGAAAGACCAGATAGGTACAATCTGGGTTCCCAGAGAAAATGAGCCACAAATTTCCCGGGAACATACTTGTACAGTAGGTGAGTTATTATCCGACTCTCACTATGATGTTTTTGTTAAGTATGGGTATGCAAGAAAAATTGCTTCAGGAGTGCTTGATGAAGAGTATAATTTTTGGACTGACTTTTATGATAAGATGCAAATTAAGAGAGCGGGTTTTTCTCATCGTGAGGGCTTTGACAAAATGATTCAAGAGTTCGCGCAAAACGGATTTGATCCTGCGCACCCGATTCCTATTGATGAAAACTATAATTTTTTTGACGGTTCTCATCGGGTAGCTTGCGCGGCATTGTTTGACGCACGACCTAAAGTTGCTATTTATAAAGCTAGTGCACATAGCTATGACAGACAATGGTTTCAAGATAATAATTTTACCAACGAACAGCTTGAACGAGTTGATGAGATAAAAAAACAACTTTTTGACAAGTATCAGGCGGAAAAAACCGATGAACAGGTTGCTATTGTTTGGGGTGCAGCTCTTGATCATTGGGAGCCAATAATTCAGTCAATACAAAGTGGAGAGCTTAGACGAGCTTTTATTAAAGATTTTAAGGGGGATATAAAAAAATTTATTATTGATTCTTATGAAATTGATGGTATGGCGCCAGAAAGAATCGTTAGTAAAGCCGACAAACTTTCAGCAGTAGATTCACAGGTGGGTATTATTGTAGTTAATACCCCTTTTTCCAGTGTGGATGTTTTAAAACATGATATTAGGAGTAAAGTTATGCCAAACATGAAGGATTATTTTTTTGACAATATTATTCATGTCATTGATAATAAAAGTATTGGTAAAAAATTACTAACTAAGTATAATCTTGGGCCCAAGATTTAGAATTAATATAGTATATGAATCACGCAAACTTACCCATCGCCGTACATATATTTTTTATTAAAGGTAAACAAATACTACTATTACAGAGAGTAGGGACAGGTTTTCAAGACGGCAAATGGTCTGTCCCGGCGGGGAGATTAAATACTGGTGAATCAATTACATCTGCAGCCATTCGTGAGGCTCAAGAAGAGATCGGTGTTAAGATTAATACTAAGGAACTTAGTCAGCCACTTATAATGCATCACCATGATGAGCGGGGAGAGCGTATTTACGCATTCTTTATTTGTAAGGCATGGCAAGGAGAACCACGTAACATGGAACCCACAGTTTGTAGTGATTTGAAATGGTTTACTTTAGGTGAACTCCCGATAAATTCGATGGTTACACACGTAAATTATGCAGTAGAGCGATTACTGGAAAATGTGAGGTACGTGGAATATGGTTTTGAGGTTAAAACATGAAAATATATCTTATTCGACACGGTTCAACACTACAAAATGAAACTCGATTAGTTGTCGGAGATGCGGATCAGTCGTCGTTGACGTCTTTGGGTATTAAAGAATTAAAATTATTAAAAAAAAGGCTACCTAAACCCAGTCAGATGGATAAAATAATAATATCAGATGATGTTAGTACTAAACAATCTGGAAAAATTTTGTTTCCCAATCGTTCACTCGTAGTAAAAAGTTTTTTGAATGAGATAAATAAAGGTTTTTTATTTTTATCCAAAACTAGAAATAACGATTTGAAAATGACCGTCGATGAGTGGGAAAGAAAGTATAATAATAATCGTGACGCCAAGATAAGGCTTAAATTTAAATACCCTTCTGGACTATCAATAGAAAAATTTTGTGGACACGTTTTCAATGTCTTTGGCGGGATGCTTAAGGGTAAAATAAAAGGGAATTTATTTATTGTGAGTCATAATGGTCCAATTAAGGCCATTATTTGTCGTTTACTAGGTGATCTAACACTGTATTATAAACTCTCTATTTTAAATGGTTGTTACTCTGAATTTGAGTATTCTGAAAAATACCGGAAATTGCTGAAATTAAATGCTTAGGTTAAGTTAATAATAAAAAAAGAACGTCTCTCCATGTTTTTGAAGAGACGTTTTAGTTGAATAGATATGAACTATTTCCTAATCCCGCAGAGACACTGGTGAATGTATCGCTAACCTTGATTTTTGTTGAACCGAACTTATTTGATAGCCAAGTTCTAATCAACGGTATAATAGATGTTCCACCAGTTAAAAAAACAGAATCAATCTGTTCAGGGGTACAATCACACACTGTCAGTAATTGCTCAACGCTTCGATCAAATTCAGCTATAGCATAACTAATGAGCATCTCGAATTCGCTTCGAGTAATAATTTCACGTATGTGAATATCTGCTTGATTGTATTTTAGTTGAGCTTTATTTTTTGTTGACAGAGTGCGCTTGGTTGATTCAATTTCAGAAAATAGTGAGTAGCCGAGATTTTCTTCAATCAGGGTACGTAAGCGGTGTACTGCTGGTTGATCGCTTGACGACCTATATATATCATCAATTTGTATCCTTATTTTTTTTGTTTTTAAAAAAACAATATGTTCCCATTGAGTGATGCGGTCAAGTATTTGTTTTGGCATTGGTACGGGGGTTCTAATTGGAGATGTCATACCACCAACCAAATAGGTACTCTCTGAACCAAAATATGGAAGTAACTTTGCTCGCATAATATCAGAGTCAAATTTATCCCCCCCAATAGATACCCCAAGCGAACCTAAAATATCACCCGAACGATTTTGGTCTAGACGTCTACCAGGAGATAGCTTAACAATAGTAAAATCGCTTGTGCCGCCACCCAAATCAGCAACAAGTACAGTCTCATCACGGTTTAAGAGTGATTCATAATGAAATGCTGCTGCAATTGGTTCTAACTGAAGTTTAACCTCAGTGAAGCCAGCACGGTAAGCCGCCGTTAAAAGTCGTTCCGTAGCCATGATCTCGATTTGGGGATCGTTTGAAAATTTAGCAGGACGACCTAATACGACTGAGTTAACGTTTGTGCCGACATATTTATCAGCCCTTGATTTAAGCTCAACCATGATGGTGGCAATTAAATCTTCCAGTTGCTTATAACCAACGCCAGTGATCATAGTACCATCAAAACTTTCATCTGGTAGAAGCGTTTTGATTGACTGCATAAAGCGACCTCGCATCTGATTTTTCACATATTGCCTGGCAGCTTCCTGTCCAATGTGACACTCCTTACCTCGAAGTGTATAGTACAAGGTTGAGGGAACTACCATACCCCCATCAAGTGCAATAGGTATAAGTCGCACTATTCCGTTTCGTGAAACCGAAATGGAACAGTTACTTGTACCAAAATCAAATCCATAGAATATATCTTTCATAACTGTATCCTTTATTCAGTTGTCAGTGAACTTTTTTGTATTATGAACTTAGTACAATTTAACCTTTTTGTCAATATCAAAAACTATCAGCGACACTAGAAAAGTGATGGGGTAGTACTGCTGATTAATAAAATAAAACAAATGAGGAAGTCTTTAGGGCGTCTATTTTGTGTCTTATATTTATGTAAATATTTGATTCATCGTGGTACTTGTTGTTACTGAAGATAAGAATTTTGATTTTTTAATTTTATGGCTTGCTTTTTTATAAATTGCAATTTACCATAACCTTATAATGCCCAGAATAATAAATAAAATTAAGAAGATGGATGTAAAAAAACAAAGTGGGAAACGAAAATCCGCCCATATTAGGTTTTCTGCTTATCAAAAAAACCTTGATCTTATGAAACTTCTGGTTTCCTATAAGCCATTCGAAAAAGATGTACTAGAAGCCCGAGAGCGTTTAGGTGTTCCTCCATCTGGTTTTGGTACCAAAAATTCAAAAGCGGTTCAACAATGGACTAATGATTTGGTTATTAAATCAGATAAAGTTATAAATTCATCCGGATTTAATGAACAGCTTAAAATGATCCACCAAAAGCTCGAAAAAGGTGAGATTGGATATCGTATGGCGGATAAACAGTCTAGTTTTATGCACCTTAAGGTACCAATAAATTATTTTTCACACATATCGCTATTCTTAACGAAAAAATATAATGTACCGGAAAATTTTAGCGATTACATCCGCTGGTATATTCTCTATGGGATAGTTAATGCTCCTGTAAATAATTTTGTCTGTGGCAGTTGGCCTGCTTCGACTTTACCGAAGGATGTCAGGTACTTGCCAATTAAAATTTATTCCCACCTGACTCTGGAGGAGCTCAAGGATCTTAAAAAGGAGATTGAATTAATGGGCAGACATTTACCACGATTTCAGGC
>JBDRTU010000036.1:0-6291 GCA_043823825.1 Patescibacteria group bacterium | reverse complement strand
CCATTACGGCTTAATTTTGGCTGTCGCGAATAACAAGTGCGGAGGATATATTTTTGTAAAGGCGAAAGACGCATGAAATTAAAATTAATGATGGTTCAATTATATCATTTTAAATGGTGTTTGAAAATGGTCCTAAATAATTAAAAGCAAAACGGATTGAAAATCTATTTATTAATTTGAATCAATTGTCTAGATCGTTAACTTACCATTAATTTTTTCATTAGTTGGTAAGTATTCCCATGTTTAAGCAATCCACGATACGATGCAACTATATCACTATTATCTCTATCAAACTTCCTAAACAACCGTCGCCTAGTCGATGCCCTCAAAACCCGATGATGTAGAAAATGAACCCAGCCCAAAAAATCAATACCTGACGACAAGGTTTTTATAAAAACCTTGTTTGGATGAAACGATAATTTTAATCGCTTTTTTAAAAACTTTGATGTCTTTAGTAAAATATTTTCTAAATAACTTCTACACTCATGCAAAATAATAATATCATCTGCATAACGAACGCAATGCTTGATTTTCAATTCCCGTTTAAGAAAATGGTCCAACTCGTTCAAATAAACATTCGCCAATAATTGGCTGGTTAAGTTACCCAGCGGCAAACCAACACCTAACTTGCCTGCTGTACTAAAACTGACAATAACTTTCTCTAAAAGCCAAACAGTATCACTATCAAGATGTCTTTTTAAAATATCTATCAAGATTCTATGATCAATGCTCGCGAAAAACTTTTTAATATCACACTTTAAAATCCAAATTGTCCTGGCATGGTTATGTGAAACAATCCGGCCGTATTCCCGAAATCGATTTATGGCGCGATGTGTACCTTTATTCTGCCTACAAGAAAACGAATCAAAAATGAATTTTTTATCAAAATAAGGATATAAAACGCGATAAATAGCATGATGAAGTAACCGGTCGCGCACGCTGGCCTTGTAAATATCCCTTGGTTTTGGGTCGTTTATTTTAAAAGCCTGATACGAACCGTGACAGTACTTTTTATCAACCAACTCGCAATGAAGTAGTAAAATATTATCCATCAAGTTAGCGGCAAATACAGCCACATCTTGACGTTTTTTCTTGCCACGCAAAAACCCGCGCCAAGCTTCCAGCATGTTTCCTATAGAAATGATATCATGATAAATATGGCGCGGCGCGAACTTTACTCTCTCTCCCCCCCCCTCTCTCTCTCTCTCGGTGGCACTTCTATTCTCCAGCGAATCAAAGAGGGATATTTGCTTTGGTTTAATATTGTTCCGCATATAGCTAAGGGCGCACGTTACACTATCGGCTATAGAATTGAAAATAAATTTTTAGACCTCTTAGAACTCACTTATATTGCTTATTTTACAGAAAAAGACAAAAAGACGGAAAAAATCACCAACTGCATCTTGGTTTTGGATACTTTAAAATTTTTCCTATCAGTAGCTTGGGAAGGCAAAATTGTTTCCAATAATCAATACGAAGATATTGCTTTAAAGCTTAAGGAAGCGGGCCGCATGCTGGGCGGCTGGAAAAATAGCTTAGCTAACCCGCAAAAGAAAAACCGCGACTTTAATTAGGCCGCGGAAATAAAGATAGTTTCGGCGAACAAACACCCACTGATTGTCAGGGTTCCACTTGTTGTCAGAATGACCGTTGTTCGTGTTGAGCCACGACTTGCCGTCATGATTCCGATTCACATTGAACACCTTCAGGTTGCCAGCGGAGTCAGTTTATGTATAATGCGCCTTCCGTGCCACTGTCCGCAAAACCGATTAACGGAGTTGTTAGACTGTATTTTATTCGGCATCTAACCAGCCTCGACTAGCGAGACTAGGCGGTAATGCCCTAGCGCCCTATACCAAGTATCTCTATTTTTTAGTCAGCACATTGTCACTCTGTCTTAAGCCGTAACCGAAGACATTCCCGACAAATGTGAAACTGGATTCGGCAGCAGGAAGCCGTAACCGCCTGCATATTCGCCTACTACCATCTTTATCATACCACATCTATCTTGTATCCTTGGAAAATTTTTTCAAGTTTCTTAAGTATCAAAAGTTTTAAAAAATTCAAAAACTTAAGTTTCCAAGTTTCTCTTGCGGCGAACAAACACCCACCGACTGCCAGGGCTCCACTTGCTGTCAGAATGACCGTAGCTCGAGTCGAGCCACGACTCGCCGTCACGACTCCGATTCACAAGGAACACCTTCAGGTCGCCAGCGGAGTCAGTAATTGGCTCCATTCCAACTAAAAGGTATTCTTTTTTAGGTTGATTTTCTTTTTGATATTGTCGTCTTAACTCAAGACCTGTTACTGCTGGACACAATTCCAATCCCAGTTCCAGCGCCCGGTCATAAATTTTTTGGCGAGCGGCGACTTGTTTAAAACCCAAACTGGCAACGTTCAAAATAACCAGCTCAACTTCTTTGGGTTCTTTAAGGTCTTGCCAATTTACTTTTTTCATAATATCTTTAGCCCAGTCAGAGATTTGGTGACCATCGGCTGTTATCTCTTTTTCAAAACCCGCAACATCTTTAGGGCCAGAGCCGAAAGTTATACGTTTAAAACTTATTTTCTCTTCAGGAAATTTAGTAAAAACATACTCCACGGTCTCGGGTAAAAACTTGAAAATATCTTTTTCCAACTGGCCGACATAAGCTTTGGTATCTGGCTTAATTTCTGCTGGTGTATGAGCGATTTGCCGTGACTCGCACTCAAAGATAATAGGCATATCTTGGTCGGGATTGCGGCGTTTTCTAATTTCCTCAATCCGCGGATCGTCATTGTAGCCTGAACCTCGAAAAGGTTTGTCTATTTCATACAAAAAGACCAGGTCTTCTTTGTCCAATGATTCATTCTGTAAATGTTTGAAGTAGATTCTGGACAGCTGTTTCATATCTGCCATAGTGCTTTGCCACTTTTCTCCACTAGAAAAGGTTTTGAGTTTATCGGCAACCAGGGGCGTGATGTAGCTATCTAAATGCTGCTTGGCATTCTCGTTGGAAAGAATGCCGCGCACTTCAGTAATCCCCTGTTCTTTAGAATCAACAATACAAGCGCGGGGAATGCTGGCGCTGCCGTCTTGATCTTCGGAATAATAAATCCATAGGTCGGAGCGGGAGAGATAATCTTCCGCAAAACCTTGACCGGCAATACACCATTTGGTGTTGAAACCCTCCAGTGTTTGGGTCAGTTCACTAGCCGGGGTTCCTTTGGAAAACTGCCGCCATTCGCCTTTAGTGATCATCAGACGTTCGCTAGGCAGGCGCAGAGAATTGACATACTCCAAAGCAAAAGCGTAGAGTTTACCAAAATCCTCATTTTGGAGAAATTTTTCAAATTTAGCTTGGCTGGCTACATCACCGACTTGAAGTTGTAACGGTTCACCCTGGCGTTTTCTTTGCACTTCGTCCAAAACTCGAGCCAGAGCTTGCTGATCAAGTTCGGGGAACGAAGCGGCGGTGTTTTCAGTGCGCCGATTAAAAACCTTGCGCCCTTCGTCAAAACTACCGAGCTTGAGCATTTCAGCCAAAACCCAGTAACGAAAAGCAGCCGGAACTTGTCTAGTCTCCTCGCCAGTCAGATAATCAAACCAAGTTTTTAAACGAATTTTTTGATCAGTGATAACCATACTTTGCATGCGCTCCCGTTCTGCTGCTGGAATCTGGTAACTGGCAAAATCCTGCTGGGTTTCCTGTTTAAACTGCACCAATAGTTGCTGTTTTAGTTCCTCGTTTTTCAAAGCGTCACGCTCGTAGCCACGGCTCTCTGCAAAATTACCTAGTAAAATACCTTTGATGTATTCGTCAGAGATATTTTCTGGTTTGATAACATACTTGGGGTAGAGTGAGGTTTCCAGAAACAACTTGCCCCGCTCACCAGTTCTTGGATCTATTCTGCCTGATATTTTTTCTAACCGTTCTAAGTAATATGGTATTTGCCCTTCTGGTTTCTGGGAAATCTGGAAATCGTCTTCTTCTGTCATACGTTTTATCTGATTAGCCGATTTTTCCACTGCCTCACGGAATTCTTTCTTGGCCCAGTATTTATCCTTTAAAAATGAACTTTCAACATTCTTCATATGATTAGTGATATTTTGGGTATTTTTGAGTAATGAATTTCAAGATCTCTAACATAGCTTAATATCTTAGATTATCTTAAATATTCTGGCAAGGCTAATGGAAAAGACGAAACAAAAATGCAAAAATTAAAAATAATTTTACATTTTGATTTTTGATTTTTTAATTTCCAAACCCAATTCATCAAGCTGCTCTTTTTCAACTTCTGAAGGCGCTCCCATGAGTGGATCTCTAACATCTCCTGTGAGGGGAAAAGCAATAACTTCACGAATGTTTTTCTCCCCTGCTAAAACCGCCACTAATCTATCTATTCCCGGCGCTATTCCACCATGCGGCGGCACGCCATATTTAAAAGCCTCAATCAAATGGCTGAATTGTTTTTTTTGTTCTTGAGAAAAGCCAATTAAATCCCAAATCTTTTCCTGAACCGCTGGATTATGGATTCTAATACTACCGCCACCTACTTCATAACCATTAAGCACTAAATCATGCTGACATGAATGCACTTTTCCAGGATCAGAATCTAACAGCGACAAATCTTCTTCCTTGGGCGAAGTAAACATATGGTGAGAAGGCGCCCACTGGCTTTTACCAGAGCCATGGAAAAAATCTTCTTTAGTTTGTTTAGTAAATAAAGGAAAATCAACTATCCAAACAAAGGCAAGTTCATTAGGGTCATTTTTATCTTTTCTTAAATCTGGTTTGTCAGTGCCATATTTAGTCATTACTTCATCCCATTTTAATCGCGGCCAGGATGAAAAAATTATTTTTTTATTTGGCAATAATTTTTTAACCAAAGAAGTAAACATTTCCTCGGTTAATTGTAAAATTTCCTCTTGGGCGATAAATGACATTTCTATATCAATTTGATAAAACTCGCCCGGGCTTCTATCAGCTCGCGCATCTTCGTCTCTAAAACAAGGAGCAATTTGAAAATATTTTTCAAAACCAGCCACCATTAATAATTGCTTGTATTGCTGTGGGCTTTGCGGCAGGGCAAAAAACTTTCCTTTATGCACACGCGAAGGAACTAAATAATCTCGCGCGCCTTCGGGTGTGGATTTGGAAAGCATGGGAGTTTGAATATAAGTAAATCCCCTATCAGTTAAATAATCAATTACATATTTAATTACATTAGAGCGTAATTTTATATTGTAAGCCATGCGTTCGTGCCTAAGATCTAGGTAACGATATTTAAGCCGCAGCTCTTCTGAAGCTTGACGCTCTTCATTATCAATTTCAAAAGGCGGAGTTTCAGCTTCGCTTAAAATTTCAACTGATGAAGCTAAAACTTCAACTTTACCACTTGGCAAATTTGGATTTTCATTGCCTTTTTTCCGTGCCTGAACCTTTCCCTTTATTGCCACCACAAATTCAGGGCGAATTTTAGGCATAGCTTCTTTACCAGCATCATGTAGTTCAGCGGGCGCTAATACTACCTGCATCAATCCTGTCATATCACGTAAATCAATAAAAGCTATTTTGCCCATATTACGCCGAGCATTTACCCAGCCTTTGAGTAGAATCTCTTTGTCTACTTGATTAATTGCTTGGTTAATAAAGATACGTTTCATATTATTATGGTTTAATAAAACTTGGTTTAAGAATTCAACGCTTGACAACTCTATACTCTATGCTACACTATTAATATCACTATGAAAAAGACCCTGATAAGGTTAGTCCTTATTGGGGGCTTTTTCTATTACTTTCCGACTCTCTAATTTAGCACGTTGAGTGGCAAGATATACAATAGGAATATTAAGTTTGCGAAGTAAAAAAGAACATTTCATATTGGGCGATACTAGACTGCGAAATACTTTATGCTCTTTAAGAAATTTCACCAAACCTGCATAATCCCCATCGCTTGATACTAATACCGCCTGTTCAAATCTCTTCTCATAAAAATCTGTAGTAACTTTGAGAACCAATTCGGCATCGCAGTTACCTTTTACTTTGCCGTCGCCATCATAAGTTACCTCTTTATATACCAAAGTATAGCCAGCTTCTTGTAAATTGGTATACAAATCTTTATTCTGCGGAATTAACCCTATAAACAAATAAGCTGCGGCAACGTCGTATTTATCTTTAAGCCAAACTCTAAAACGCGCATAATCTAAACTCCAACCAAGATCGTGAATACCTTTGTGTAAATTTGCAGCATCTATATAAGCGTTTACTTGCATATTAATATCGCCTATACCCAGTCTTTGAGCAAAAC
>JBDRTU010000035.1:0-3909 GCA_043823825.1 Patescibacteria group bacterium | reverse complement strand
CGCTTGGCGTGTTTATTTTTATCTGGATCTGCGCTGTAAACAGCATCAGTTAAACCAACTTTAAAAATCGCTTGTGCTTTAATGTCACGTGCACGCAAGGCTGCTGCAGTATCTGTAGTAACCATTGGTTTACCAGTACCACCGGCAAAAATCACCACTTTGCCTTGCTGCAAACTAAGGCGCGCTTTTTTAGCACTCACTTTATTAATACCAGGCGCGCTAACCAGATACGACTGTAATTCAGTTTTAACTCCAGCTTTATTTAAATAATCAGCCAGCGCCAATCCATTTAGAACTGTGCCAATCATACCCATATAATCAGAGGTAATGGCGCTTAACTGCTTATCCCCCTCTCGCTTACGCCACCAATTTCCTCCGCCGACTACAATAGCAATTTTTACGCCTAATTTCTTAGCCGCTTTAATTTCCAACACCACTTGCTTAATTTTCTTTTGATCAATTCCCCGACCCTGTACGCCTAAAACCTCACCTGATAATTTAAGTAATACGAGTTTATATACCATCCTGGGCATGGTTTTACCCTAAAGAAAAGCGGGAAAAATTTACCACTTTAATATTTTCACCCAAGGTAGCAATTGCCTCGTTGACTAAATCTTCTACCTTGCGCTTATCGTCTTTAATAAAAGGCTGTTTTAATAAACAAACTTCAGTGTAAAATTTCTCTAATTTGCCCTGAATAATTTTTTCATTGATTGCACCTTTTTTACCTTGCTCCGCCAACTGCTTTTGGTAAATCGCTTTTTCCTGCTTTAAAACATCAGCCGGCACATCCTTAGGAACCAAATACAAAGGATTTGCAGCTGCCACCTGCATAGCAATGTCATGAGCTAACTCTTTAAACTTATCAGTGCGAGCCACGAAATCAGTTTCACAAGCTATTTCAACTAGCGAACCAACTCGGCCGCCTGCATGAATATAAGCTTCTACCAAACCCTGGCTAGTAGCGCGACTAACTTTACTCTGCGCAACTTTTACTCCCCGCTCACGAAGAATCTGCACTGCTTTATTAAAATTGCCGTCTGATTCTTTTAAAGCGCGCTTGGCGTCCATAATACCAGCGCCAGTATCGGCTCTTAATTTTGCAATTTGTTCTGTAGTAACCATTGTTTTAAACCTCTGCAGTAGCATTGGCCTTAAGCGCATCGGACTGGCCTTCTTTAATTGCTTCTACTATTAAGTTAGTAATTAGTTGTAAGGATTTGATAGCGTCATCATTAGCAGGAATGGGATATTCCACTTTAGATGGATTAGTATTGGAATCAGCAATGGCAATAACCGGCACCTTAACTTTTTTTGCTTCAGCTAAAGCATTTTTTCCTTCACGTAAACCAACTAAATATACTGCTTGTGGTAAACGGTTAAGATTGCGAATACCTCCGACTAAATCTTGCAGATTCTGCCTTTCTTTTTCTAATTCAAGTCTTTCCTTTTTAGTAAATTTTTCCCAACCGCCTGCTTTTTTATCTGCTTCCATAGTATCAAGTTTTTTGATTAATTTATAGATGATGGAAAAATTGGTAAAAACACCTCCTAACCAACGGCCAGTCATATATGGCATATTTACTGACTGCGCTGCATTTTTAACAATCTCGTGTGATTGCACTTTCAAACTGCTAAACAAAATCAAGCCACCCCCTGCTGCCACTTTTTTAACAAACTCTAAAGTTTTCTGCAACTTGGCAGTGGTTTTTTCCAAATCAATAATATGCACCCCTTGACGATGGGTATATAAATAAGGTTTCATTTTGGGATGCCAACGAGCTTTTTGGTGGCCAAAGTGTACACCGGCTTTTAGCATCTCCATTAAACTTGGTATTTCAGGCATAAAAAAATTTTTCCTTTATTCCCTCACCAGATTAGGCGGGGACCACTACTATTCTGGTTTATCTTTGCTGTAATCCGCCTCGGGCGGACAAGGATCAGCAAGCAGAATAGTATGAGATATAAGTACAAACAGTTTAGCTTATTATTAATATTATAGCAAGCCCGAATGATGTGAATGTAAAAATTACTATCCCTGCTTGTCATTCCCGCGTAGGCGGGAATCTAGAAAAATGGGTCAATTTCTGGATTCCCGCTCAAGGCCGGAATGACAGAAAACATTGGCAAATTTGAATTTCACTATTCACATTTACTGATTTGGAGAAAAAATAAACCTGCTTTTCATAGAACTAATTGAACTTATAATAACCGCTACCTACTCTCCACGTGAACAAAAATCTTCGTTAATTGATAAAGCTAGTATTAAGCTCGATTTATTAAAATACTTCTTACAATTGGTTTGGGAGCTTAAAGCTCTGGATAGTAAAAAATTGGCACAACTATCGCTACCACTTAATGAAGCAGGTAAAATGCTTGGCGGTTGGAAAAAACAACTAGCAAAAATAACCCCCTAGCCGCACAATAGGGGGAAAGAGAAAGTTGCGGACGCCGCCGAACCACCAGTTGTCATTCCAGTCGTTGTCGTTGCGATTCACGTTGACGTTGCGCTCGTCGTCATTCCGGTTGAAGGCGTAATGTACAGCGTACCGTCCAAACCACTGCCCTTTGATTCGCCAGCTGGCGAACTCTTATGGCTGTATAGTATTCGGGATCCTTATCCCCTAGTATGCTGCACCAAGTCTCTCCTTTAAGGAGCAACCGACAACGCGCTGGTCACAGGCGTGCCCGTGTGCCACTCTGGTTATCGGCAGTGCGGGATAAATAACCTGAAGCCTTAACCGCAGGTTCAAATTTATCTGTAAATAAACTTAACAGGTTTATGATAAAAAATAAACCCCCTACTTTTTATATTAAGCAGGGGATTTTTTAAAATTGCCAAGGGTCAAAATTCTAACCCAAGGACTAATTACCAAGCGTCCGAGACTTGCGGACGCCGCCGAACCACCAGCGGTCACTCCAGCCGTTGCCGCCACGACTCACGCTGACGATGCGCTCGACGTCGAGCCGGCAGAAGGCGCTGTAAGAAGCATGCCTGTTTTTGTTGTCCCACTGGGTAGCATTCGGATGCGCATCAGCAAAAGCTGGATCATCTGCATTTACCTGCGCCTGAGCGTAAGGATCTGGAGCAAGGCCACGACGTTCATACTCGCGATCAAGATCATCGACCGAAACATTCTTGCGGAGATTGAAGAAGTATACATCAACCTCTTCCGCGCCTTCACCCGGCATATTTGCCAGAACGTCATCGTTGATGTACTTCACGCGGCCAGTCGCGTCAATCGCCTGTTTGGGCGATTGCTTGCGGTTGACCTTGACGCGACGAACGATCATACCTGAACGGGCCTCGACACGCTTGCGCAGTGTTTCAAACATCTCCTGCGCCAACTGATCGCCTTCGTCCTCGATGACCTGTTGTGTCGCATCTTTGGGAAGTGAAGCAACGTTCTTTCGACACTTTTCTTTGAAACGATCCGAGATCCTACCGATTTGAGCATCGGTTATAGTCTCGATGGTGGCAATGGTTTTTTCTTCCATTGGAGTCATCCTTTCTTTGAATTTGTGATTGAGTATTGTTATTTAACGAACGACCAAGGGTCAAAATTCTAACCCAAGGATTTAGTTACCAAGCGTCCGAGACTTACGGACGCCGCCGAACCACCAGAGGCCACCCCAGTCGTAGGCGTCACGACCCACGCCGACGTAGCGCCCGCCGACGTACCGGTAGAAGGCGATGTAACACCAGTTACCGTTTTTGTCTTGCCAGTGAGTAATGTTCGGATATTTATCAGCAAAGGCAGGATCGGCTTCATTGACTGCTACCAGGGTATAGGGATCAGCGGGGTCAAGACCGCGTTTTTGATATTCAATTGCGAGATTATCGTCGCTCACAAACTTACCGAGTTTAAAAAACTCTACCGTTGCCTCATCGCCTTCACCGCGTGGGAT
>JBDRTU010000034.1:0-38170 GCA_043823825.1 Patescibacteria group bacterium | reverse complement strand
TCTGGATTAATAATCGTGATGTTGCTGATTTGCTTAATCAAGCCATACAAGAACTTCGCCTGCCAGGATGGATAGTTACTTTAACCACCCTAACACCAAGCGTGTATCAACAATATCGCAAACTCAAATAACCACTTTTGTCCCGATCGGGACAAAAGTGGTTTATGAGAAAAAATCAATGGCTAGTTAAGACTAATAGGCTAGTTAAGACTAATAACTAATTATAACCAACGACTAATTAAAACAACAATTAACTAAAACTAACAACTAATTAAAGCAATAACTAAATAACTAATTAAGGATTGGGTAAAACTAATTAGAATTTAACCAAGAGACTAACTAGATCCTGACTAAAAGTAATTAGGGCTTTACTAAAATTTTTCCGTTATACTGTAACCAAGCATCTTCATTTGTTAAATCACATTCAGCAGCGGGTTCTGGAAAAATTCCCCAATGAGGGCCTTCTGATCCTGATTTCGCGCCGCCATAACACCAATCCCAGTTGTCTCTGACATAAACGCGCGGGCTGTAAACGCAGGCGCCAGTAGCCCCGGCGGCGGCTTCGTCCCAGCAAGCTTCATAAGGCAAGCGATTAGGATCAGAACACTCTCTTAAACCAGCGCCGCCAGTATTGCAGGTAAGTGAGCGGGTAAAGGTAAAATAGCCAACTCCCACGCCAGCATCATCCACACAGGCCTGAGGCCAATCACCAAAGTTATATCCAGGATCACTAGATTTTTTGCATTCGTGTTTATGGTTTTTATATTTACCAGCGGCGCCTGAACTGTTAGTAGGATCTCCCACCCAATCAACCCGCACTTCAGCCAATGGCATTTGCTCGCCATTTGGGTTATAAGCGTAGAATAAAGCGGAAACATTGGCTGGTGAGGCAACTTCAATATCGCCGCTAGCTGGTCCATTGGCTGTTATAATAGAAAAACCATTTCCACCCTCACTGGGCTTATTGTCATTATCAAATGCCACCTGTTTAACTTCTGGCGCTACACCCCCATCGCTAATATCAATTATATTATCTACATCTTTTACCCATCCTGATTGCTCCCAGTTATATAAACCATATTCTTTTGCAAACATCTTGCTTACTCGGTCGCGCCCTTCTTGAGTACCTTCCTGTTCTAGTTTTAAACTATTATTAAAATAACCAATACAAATTCCATTTGTTCCGCATTGACTATTATTATCACATTTAATAATTTTATAATCTGGGTTATCACCGTCAATATACACCTCTCGAGAATAAGAACTACCTAGAGGATCTGTATTAATACAATTACCACCAAGGCCACTACCCGCAGGCCCACAATAATAACTGTCTTGCGAAGGGCAGGAATAAGGGCTGGTAATTAATTCTCCAGATATTTCGGGAAATCCGCCCCAAATATACTGCCGAGCGCGGTTTGGAATATTTATAAAAGCGTTTTTAAGTCCAACCAGCACCCAATTTTTTTCTTTTGGTTCAGAAAATAAACGACCAAATGGCTGTCTTAATGTAGCATTGGTATAACCTAGTTTTTCCACTTCATAAGTGCTAGTGTTAATTTTATTAGTAAATGCTTTGTTTAGCATACTCGTACCCACTTGAACAGCTTCTTTGCAAGCTTCTAAATATTTAATTGTAGGATTGGTTTTATGTAATTCATCATCATACGGTTCACCAGTATCATCCTTACCAGCAATTCTTATTCCTTTTAATACATCTTTATAATATTTGAATTTATTATTAGTGAATTCTTTATTTTCAATATATATCCTAAAATCAATTTTATTGTAGCCATCTGTGTTACAATCAAGCGAGTTACAATTTCTCCAAATATAAACATAATCAAAATTGCTAATTTTATCTGGATATTCTGTAAAATCAAAACCATCACTACCCGTAACTTTACACCAATTAGATTTAGTATAACCATCTGAACAATTATTATAATTTGCATGAGTATCAAATACTAAGCCGCCGCCCGGCCAATTATGAAATTGTTCAGGAAACTTAGGGCTGTTATTATGAAATGCTATAAAAGAAGCAGTGCTTAAATCATAATTTAAATTACCCCAAATTAAATTACACCAATCACTGTGCTTATACTCAGAATCATAAGTTCTATCATCACAAGGTCCTTTGCTACCAAGCCCAGTAGAATAACTATCATTTTTATTATTCCCAGCAGCTTGGGAACAATAATAAGTTTCGCCGCCTGCATAACCAGCTTTAGGCGTATAATCATAAATTGAAAGATCGCCTAACACTACATCTAACGGCAGCCAGGTAAGACAAGCATTATCTTGATTGCCATTAATTGCTCGTGAGGTGTCTTTTTCCAAACAATAACCCCTTAAGCCCAAAAAATAATCCTGCTGTTGAAGGTGCGATCTAGCATCTGTATCCTCATCAGTTAAAATGCTTAAATGCGGCTGACTAAACAAAGAGTAGAATCTGATTTCGCTTTGTTTATAACTGGTTCGCTGATAACTGCACTCGCAATCTTGTGGCTCGCCAACCGAGTCAGTGGGCTGACAAATATTGGCGTCTTTATAACCAATATTTTTCTGCTCAATATTACCAGCGCCTTCAACAGTTTCGTCGCCTTGCTTAAAAATAGCTAAATCCGAAGGAAAAGGGGAATCGGTTTCGGGATATAAGCGGCACTGTTTAGCTAAAGTATTGGAGTAACTTGTCGCAACACCAGGCCCTTGTCCGTTAATGCCCTGATCAGCAGGTAAACAAATACCACCAGCTTTTTTTTCATAAATAATATCACAAGAGTCACCAGTGCCGTTCACTCTTAATTCCAGCGGATTTAAATAAGTTAAATGGATATCGGGATTATTTTGATCACCATAATTTTTTTGTTTTAGTGTATCCAAAGAATAAATACCAGGAATTGAATAGCCGCTTAAATCCTGATCTGACCAATCAGTTCCGCGCTGTTGATAAAAAGCGGCGGTTAAAGGTTGGGGATCGGTTTCTATTTTCCAGTTGCCGCATTTGGCAGAGCCTTCAGAGCCAAAATTGTCACAACGACCCAAAGCATAGCAAATTGATGTAGAACGGCCGGTTTGATCATATTGCAAAGCTTCGTCTAAACACGACAGCCACTCGCCGCAAACCCGGCTGCGGCTAACGCGTAAAATAGTGTTGGTATCTGCGGCTTTGGTTGCATTTTGTAAAGGGGCGACTAAAGCATTATTTTTCTCATGGCTGTTGTCGTAAGTGGTAGCTGCATTCCAAGAAAGAGTGGGGTTGGACAAATCAGCAAATAATAAACAGCCTTCTTTTTCACTTACCTGCCCAGCGCAAGATGAGCGATCAATCTTTTTATTATTAAGATAATAATAGGTTTGCTTGGTTAATTCAGGATCTTGAAAAGCAGTGCAACTTGACTGGTCAGACGGGCATTGATAAGCCGGCTGAATTTTACCTTCCACTATGCTTACTTGATCTACATAAATAACTTGATTGGGCTGGCAAGTGTCGGCAGTACAAACTTGGCTAGCACATTCTAGGGTACCCGTGGCAATTTCGATAGGATCATAAGAACAACCTAAAGGAATACCAGCCCCAAAATTAGTAATTAAACCAACTGACAAAAAGCGCACGCCCGGATCTACTTTAATAGTCGCCTGCTTATAAACCCAACGCCCCTTTTCAGCAGCTGTCACATTAAAATCAGAACCGGGCTCATAATCATAATGATGACAGGTAGGATTAATGTCGTTGACTAGTGTGCGAGGCGGGCAAGAAGCTAACAATTCCGGAACCGCATGCTGGGATAACTGCCAAGTAAGCATACTGTTATTTTGCGGTAGATCTGGCACATAAACATTGGCGGAAACTGTAAAAAAACGGGGATTTACCAAATCTACCGATGCTAATTCAACCATATTACTCCAAACACCCGAATAAAGTCGGGCAGTGGTTTCCACTGCTAGTGCCTGACTACCCCAATATTGGCCAGCCAAAGAAGGCATAACTGACAGGTTGGTTAAAGGATCATTAAGCAGAACGCTTTCGCCATTTCTACGCCAGCCCGGAAAATCATCAGCTAAATAAACCGACACTTCATCATAATAAGTATTGCCATTAGTGTTGGCCGGGCCAGGGCTGGAACGAAGCTCTATGGTGCAACTAGTGGTTGTAGAAATAAAAGTTATTTGCAGCATTTGCCAGTTACCGGCTAACTGGCTAGTATCAGATAAATCCACGCCGCAGCCAAAAACCCGCAAAGTGCGCGAAGTGGTGACAGGCGAACGCGACCAAACCCTAGCCGTATAAGCCTGGTTGGCTTTAACTTTTACAGTCTGCCTTAAATAAGGCGAACCAACACTGGGGGCAAATAAATATTGCTTACCTTGATAAGCCTGTTCATTATTTTGTGGGGGATCGTACTTTTGTACTTGCCAGAGGTCTGCTGGTGGTGGCGAGCTGGTCCAGCTTGTTGGCGGATCGCCGGCGGTATCTTGCTCAAAATCGCCATTGTCTAGCAAGTTTCTGCCATGATCAGTATTTTTTTCAAAACTGGGGTTGGACAATAAATTACACGGTTCGCTGGTGCCTCGCACATACCAATCATAACCACTAAGCGGATCTAATTGTTTATATTCACATAAACTCTTACCAGGATCTTTAAAATAATGAGTGACGCCGCCGGATTCGCTAAACACTTGGCAGCGATCCTGGGCTTTGGTGCAAAGGGGGCTTGAAGGATTGGCAGGGTCAAATTTATCTGGATCTAATTTTACAAAACGATCGCCCCAGCTCGCCACTTGCCCCTTGGCATCTAAATTTGGTTCGCCCACTAAACGGCAAGCTTCGGCTTGGGCTGGGCATGCTTTATTGGAATCATAAACCCGATAAACAATCTGATCAGTAGGAGTTGTAATGGTTTGTCCAGCAGCTGTTATTTCTTGCTGCTGAGGTTTATCAGAATTTTGCGTATTGATTAAAGGCTCGCAGCCAATTGCTTCGGCGCGACAAAGCTGACTAAAACCAGTGGCTGTTATGGTTTGATTTGTGCGATTAATATAAGATCTACAACCTAAATAACGCGAAGGCGGCGGCTCTACTTCGCAAACCGCTGGTGTGGACCAAGAATCTTTAATAGCGTAAAAAGTGTCGGAAATATTTTTAACTACAATATTGTCAATAACAAATTCTTGAGTGCTATTTAAAGTAAGATAAACTCCCTTAGAAAGATCTGAATTAAAGGGAATCTCACTCTCTAATTGATAAATCTGCCAATTATTGGTTAATGTAGGTAAATCAACTTGCCAATCATAACTGCCGGCTGGCTGATTAATAATGATTTCCCCTTCACCATTATCTGGAAAAGCCTTGGCCCAAAAGGAAAAAAGATAACGCTGGCCAGTTTTAATACCGCCAGGCAGATAACGAGCAATAAAAGTAGAACCTGCTGCTAAAGGACCTGAAGCAAAAGAATGCCCAAAAGCAGAAAGCGATTCATTGGAATTTCTACCCGATCCCCAGCCGCTGGCAGGCGAAGCATCAATAGTTAAACCACTGGTGGCTGCCTGATCTCCAAAAGTAGAAACTGGAAAGACTAATTGTATGTTGTTGGCATTAGGGCCCTTGTAAGCGCGGCAGCCGTTGTAACGAGCTTCGCATTTTATTCCCTCGCCTGGCACAGCATTATAAAGACAAGCATTAAGCCCAGCATCCCAAGTGCCATTAGTAGGACCGCAATCAGTTTGTTTAACATTAGTGGCGCGGTAGCGGGAACATTGCGCTGAAGCAGTAATTACATCCGCAGCCCAATGATAAGAAATAGCACCGCTTAAGCTATAAAACTGCTTGCAATCAGGATTAGTGGTGCCGAAATCGTTCTCGCATGATCCAGAAGGGGTAAATGGAGGCGCGGCTGGATTACCCGGGTTACTGCTTTGCAATCGCCAAGTTTTTAATTGATAGCCAGTTAAGTCAGAACCTACCCAAGTGAAATAAGTGGCAGCTTGAGGATCGCTTGCGCTAATACATTGCTGTAACTTAGAATAATATTCTCGCTGTTCGCCTTGGGGCGATTGGTCCAAATTAGTAAACTCTTCGCAACCAACAGCTTGAGCCGGGCAAGTTCGCGCAGTGGCAGGAATAAAATCCTGAATATTTGGTGGAAGGGCAGGCAGGAGCAAAGGCGTTAAAGGTTCAAAAAAAGTTGGTTCTTGATAAAACCGATCCAAACCCACGCACTCTTGCGGGCAATAATCTGTTGGCTGTAAAATGGCCGGCACAGCTGGCGAACCGTCGCTTGCTGTATATGATTCGCAGCCAGCCTCGGCTTCACTGCACCAGGTTAAGTAATTTTTACACTGCACCGCATCATTACTGGTAATGGGTATGCTGGTGGCGTCTAAATCATAACAGTTTAAATAAGCCGGCGCTTCTTTAAGATGAGCGCTGGTGGTGCTGGCAAACTGACTATAAGAACTAGCCGGATCAGCAACCACTTTGTTAACTAATTGTTCCGCCGGATTATTGCCGGGAATAGCAACGCAAGTAGCGGGCGCAGCGCAGTCAGCATTATTCTTGCAAGCCGCTCTCGTATCAGAGCACCATTGGCTCACCGCATCAGTATCAACGTTAGACAATCTTAAAAAAGAAGTGCAGCCCTGCTCCGAGGCAGTACAGCTGAATTTATCAAGATTTTTTAAATAATAACGATCGCTGTCTTGGGCGCTAAAACGCTCAGGATTTCCACCCCCGCCACCAGCGTTAAACACGGTGGAATACCATTTGCAACCAGCAGCGCCGCTGCAAACGCCATCATCATAATTAGCCAAGGAATTGGTTAAGACGGACAGCTGGCCAGTCGGAGAGGAAAATGTTTGGCAAGTGGCATACGGGGAATAACCAGAACCTTGGGGGAATTCACAGCTGTCGCCGCTAAAACGCCATATATTTTTTTCTGCCAAACAATAACCATAGCCCTGACAGGTGCCATCTTCGTCTTCGGCAATACATTGTTCAATATCAACACAAGTTTCCTGGCGATTGCCTCCTTCAGGTTCTAATAATTGCCCCGGACCTTGCAAACGGCATTGCGAAGGCGGTGCTCGCAACACCCAATTGGGATCAATCAACTTGCACATATCTGGATTATCAGCACAATTATTAAAACTAGCCATTACTTGTTGTAAAGTAACTCCTTGATTAGCAAACTTTTCCGCAGCCAATTCCCAGCCCACCGGAATAACACGCGCCTTTCTTAATTTTTTAAGATCAGATAAATACCAAGCATCAGGCACACGCAAACTTGTGGGACGTGTACGCTTAAAACTCCAACCCCCATTAATCAAGCTTTGTTTAATAGCTTCAGACACAGTCAAAGCTTGTCCTTCATCAGCTTTTCTTAATAACTGCTCAAACTTACGGTCAATAGTGCAATTATTTACTGAAGCATAAAGAGTATTAGAAGGACAATTTACCAATTCACTAATCATATCAATCGCCACATTACTAATAACAAATTGGGGCGTAGAAATAGAGGTATTAACTTGCACAGCATACTCAATGCCGCCGCCGCCAAAAGACGGACCAAAGATTGACGAAGGTCCGCGGCCTGAAGGATTAGGCACTAAACCCTGTTGAAATAGCCGTTTTTGTAACTGCGAAGCTAAGGTATTGGTAAAAACGCCTAAAGCGTCGGCTATTGCGTTACCGGTAATTTGCAAAGGTTCATCTGATGCAGATTTTAAACCAATATCAAACTGACTTTTTAAAAAAGCAGCTGGAGTTTTAATGGCACCGGTAATTGGTTCTGTAATTGATTTTATTCCCTCATTAGCAAGCCGTTCTGCTTTAGAAATATCTTCTTGTGTTTCCTTATGAGTAATAATATCCTGCCGTAGTTTTAAGGCAATACCTAAATCATGCTGACGCGGGTCAAAAGCCACGCCAAACTTAGTTAAAAACTTTTTTGGATCAGCTAAAGCAGCCTTCCAATTACGCTGGATATCAGCTAAAGAACATTTGGGCGGAACAGGTTTTATTTCCCTAAATAAAGGAAGAGTGATGATTAATTTAGCCTTACTGCCGCCCGGTCCTAATGGTTCACATAAGCCAAGCTCAAAATAACCATTTTCTTTAGCTAAAGTATCTAGAAAATTTCCTACCGCGTCATCATGAACATCTCTTAAATACTCATTCCAACCTTTGGTAACAAACAATGGTTGCTGGCCTTGGCCGCCTGAACCAAGATAAACAGCTGAATCATAAGCCAAACGCTGAGTAAAGGTGCGAACAGCATTACGATATGCTACGGCTGCTCCGTGCTCCCATGCAAATTCAGCCGCTGTTTCAATGCGTTCCCAAATCCACTTACCAGCCGCTATCGGGTAACCAAGGATATCGGCCACGGCAAACGCCTGAGCCGCGCGCGGCATTAATAAATTAAAGCCCGAGGAAATAATAATTACCAACACAAAAAAGACGGCAATAATTCTCCGCACTTTCACTGATTGATTAGTAATCCAGGTCATAATTAAGGGGAAAGACAAAGGCTAAGTTGAATAATAAAATTTTTTTTAAGCAAATATGTTTAACTTTTTTACAATCCCAAAACCTCATCTACTAGTTGCTTAAGCGCCTCATCATCTAAACCATCTAAAGCTTCAGACTCTATGCCGCTTTGTTTTAACAATGTTCTTAATTCTGCGCCTGACAAGGCCTTAAGAGCCGCTATTTGATCGGATGTTAATTCTTCGTTAGGGGCATTATCCCCTTCCGGCGGAGTGGAGCTAACTGATTGGTCGGGCGACACTAATCCAGAAGCGACTTCTTCGTATAATTGTAAGAGGGTGGCATCATCAATGGCTGCTAACTGCTCATCACTAACGCCTGACTGCTTTAATAATTCCCGCAATTCTTCAGTAGTAGTTGGCACTAAGGCATCAGCAGTAATAGGTGCCGGAACTATTAAGCAAGTTTGCCCAGCTGGACACTTAGGATTATGGCCACTTGTAATTTCTTCATTATCAGGAAAACCATCAGAGTCAGTATCTTTTAAAAAGGCGCTGGTACCATATACATAAATTTCGTCATAATCAGAAAGTCCGTCACCGTCTGAATCTTTATTTTTTAATAGCTGCTGTTCATCATCTGGCGCGGAGATGTTTAAAGAAATGGGCTGATTTGATAGCTCTGGTAAAATAAAAGGCAGACGAATGTTGTTTCTTAATTGCCAAACACCCAAAAACAAAGCCACTACTGCCACTAGCAACAGCGCTAAGTATACACGTTGTTCCTCTTTATTTTGATTATCATTGGTGCTAATTTTTTTTTCCACACAAGTTAAATGATAACGAAATTATATCACAGAAAAGACAAAATGTCAAACAAAATTTTTAAATTTTAATCTGTAGTGTAACCGCGAGCTAGCCAAATAAAAAGCCTCCCAAATTTAAGATAAAACAGTAACTGCCGCAAAATCAGATTCAGCTAAAAAACCCGCCTCGAAAATACTAGTTGATAATTATACCTACCCCGCAGCATATTATAAACTTAAAACTTAAAGACTGAATTATTAGTGCTTGATTTGATTGGAGTGTTTCCTTAATCTTTTATAAATTATCCTGGACTTTGGCAAATTATCCAGCGCCAATAGTGCCCGATAGAAAAGAATTAAAAAGACAATGCGCGTCATTTTTGTCCGGCCGGACAAAAATGACGCGATGGATTAATTATGCTGTTGACCGGTGTCAGCCTGTTAAAAACTTTATATGTTAAGGAGCTTTAAGAAAGTCTTTGGCTCTGTAGGCATTCACCCATTGTCTGATTTTCGCTTGTCGAATAAAATCAGCGATTAGCGTAAGTACGTTTTGCTTTGTTACCCAGACGCTTTGTTGTAGACGTTTGAATCCGCCTTGGCGTAACAGGAATCTGAACTGTCGTCGCTCTGAACGCAGATGCTCAGGTATGTCAAATATTACTACAGTATACCAACCAGATTTTAATCGAGGTGTTGCACGTAAACGTTGTGGCAAGCTGGCAGAACGCGCTTTATCATTCAATACAATAGACATCTGCTGACCGCGACGGATAATTTTAATGTAGCGGCGACGGGCAAGTTCCCGAAGTTTTTGTTTTGCCGCTGCTCTCTGACGGAAGTATTTTAACTCGGCTACGTAGCTTGAACCACCTTGAAAGTATGCAGAGCGGTAACCAGTGGTTAAAGCCTCTAGTAGTTTTTCGTATTCCACAACTGAAGAACCAATATCATTTAAAATCCAAAGCAAAATTTTTGTAAGGGATTGTCGTCGCTTAGGGGGCATATCATTATATTATATTCATTTTCATAACATGTCAAAAATGTCCGGCCGGACAAAAATGACGCGATTAATCAATCACCTCATATGTACCTACATATGAAGTGATTGAGAATAAATGAGGTAATCGGAAACAGATGAGATAATCTTAAGTAATAAGACTACCGAGAATAGGTAAATTCAAATACCCAACAAGCTTAGACACATAAAGTAATTATGACAAATAGAAAAATTTATTGAGAAATTATTTGTGAGAAAATTTAGGTTGATTTAGTCTTAAATACCTAGCCAAATTTATCCACTGATTCAAAGACAACTCTTGAGCTCGAGCTTGACGAGGTATACCTAAATCGGCAAAAATGTGTTCTAATTCCGAACGTGTTTTGATCAAACCGCTCGCTAAGTTATTTAATAATAATTTGCGTCGTGCAGCAAAACCTACACGGGCTAATTGCCAAAGCCAATCTGGACTCACACCGGCTAGTAATTCATCTTGTTCAATTTTGCTATAAAGCATAATTTTAATTAAAGCTGACTTTACTTGTGGTGGGGGGTAAAAACTGCTTGGTGAAATATAACATTTAATTTCTGCATGGCCAGCTAGTTGCGCTAATAAGGTTAACAGGCTGGTTTGCCCGGGCTGCGCTGCTAAACGCTCAGCTACTTCTTTTTGCAAAAGCAAAACCAATTGATTAATCGGCAATTCGCTGGTTAAAAATTTTCGTAAAAATGCGCCGCTAATATCATAAGGTAAATTTGCCACTATACTAAAACTTTCACCCGTCTTTAATTCTAGAGCTTTTAATATGTCGCTATCTTTCATTTTTAAAATATTTTTTCTAATCACCCGCAAGCAAGGGCTGGCGGGAAGATATTTTTCCAAACCTGCTGCTAATTTGTTATCAACTTCCACTGTTACTACTAAACCGCACTGTTCTAACAGCGTTAAAGTTAAAGTTCCTAAACCGCCACCTATTTCTAATACTTTATCTTTGCTAGTTAATTGGGCGGCAGTTATAATATTTGTTAAAACTTGCTGATCAATTAAAAAATGCTGACCCCGATTTTGACCGGGTTGAAGTTGATATTGCCGTAACACTCGCTTAGTCCATGTTTTTAGATCGGTAGGTAGCGTCATATTAAATTTTTACTTTAATAGGACCGGCGCGCAGTAAGATTATTTTTTGCCGATCTACTTTCACCACAGTAGAGGTTGGTCGTCTTGGTAAATTTCCACTATCAACTATAAATTTCAAACCAGGCCGAGCTAACTGTCTCACTACTTTCTTGGCAGAATATAAATTTTGTTTACCTGCTAAATTAGCTGAAGTGGCAGTTAAGGGTTTGCCAAAAGTTTTTATTAGCAACCGCAACCAACGATACGAGGATATACGCATACCCACCCAACCATTTTTACTAATGCCAGTCGCTAATTTTCCACGTGCTGGTACTATCATAGTTAAAGGCCCGGGCCAGTATTTTTTTGCTAATTTAAGGGCTAGTTTAGAAAAACGGCCATATTTTTTTGCCATAGTTAAATCAGTCACTACTAAAGCTAGTGATTTTTGACTAGTGCGCCTTTTTAATTTAAATATTTTTTTTACTGCCCGATTACATGTAGCATCGGCTAACAAACCGTAAGCAGTTTCGGTGGGAGCGGCAATCACTTCTGCACGACGAAGATGGGCAATGAGAAGTGGAAAATTTTTTCGATAAGTTGAAAATCTTTGCATGACAAACAAAGGAAAAAATTAAAAAAATGACAATTCAAAATACAAAATTTTTAAGTTTTCGTTATTATTTTAATTTCTGCATTCTATCCTGAAAAATAACGACTCTGCTTTAACGTCCCTACTATTCTGGTACTACAGTTTTATCAACGAAGCAGATTTAAAAGTAATACCGCCAGAGCGGCCAGAATAAAGCTAACGGTTAAAGGCACAAAAGGAAGAAAGACTAACACTAAGAGTAGAGTTAAAATTCTCCCAACATTAAGTGCCATTTCTCGTAAAGCTGTATACTCATCAATTAGATGGCCCTGATCAGATGACTTTTGATACCATAAAGTATTCCAAGCTGTTTTAGTAGTGGCATCAGAGAGATTATGAAAAATACCCACTAAAAATATTTGATTAAACGTTTGAATAAAAACCCTGACCAACCAAGCAATAGAGGTAAAAAAAGTACCCCAGCGTAGTAATTTCTTTGGTCCATACTCATCGCTCCACTCGCCAACCAACAACTTCAACAAGGCAGTGACTAAAATAACTAAAGCTGACACATAACCGATTTGTAAATACTGACCACTAAGAAGTAGGTAAATAAAAATTGGCCAAATTATTGTAGCAGCTACATCCTCCACACCCTCGGCCAAATAAGCCCAAGTACCTCGCTCGCGCGGCTTGGTCATTAACTCCTTAAAAGACTGCCAATAACCATAACTATACTCTTCTTGCACTTCGGGCAACAAATGAAGAGGAATTAATGATACTAGCATTACTACTAAGGAAACTGTCATTAAAGAGGCAAAACCAAATTGACTAATTATAAAAGCAGAAATAATTGGTAAAATAATTCCAAACACTAAGACGGTACTGTCTACTAAACTGGTATAACGGCCGCGATTGTCGCGACTGGTAAATTCGGCTAACTCAACATGATAAGGTAACCAATATAATGATTTATATACTGCTATAGCGATGGCGGCGCTAAAAATTATGGTAGCGGGTAGCCAACCCAGTGCTACTGAAACCATTAAGATAATCCAGCCAACTAAAAATAGCACTCCGATGCGCATTGAGCGCCGATAACCAATCTGAGAAACTAAATGAGCGCCAATCGGAATTAGAAAAAAATACAGTGCATAAGCTATTAAAAAATAAATAAGGACTGGCGCTAATTGCTTGTTAAATACTTCATATAGAAAAATTACTTCAAAAATACCCAAAGTACCTATTGCTACTCGTTTGATAAGCGAGTGTGAATAAAGAGCAACTAAAGCATTAGATAAGTGGGGTGGAAATAATTGTTTTAATTTTGGCATAAAACTAATTTAAGTTAAATAACAAAATTGATTAAACGACCGAATACATAAATTATTTTTTTTACCTTTTTTCCTTCTAGATATTTAGCCACTTGGATGCGTTCCTGAGCCAATTTTTCTACCTGAGCTTGCTTAGCATTTTTAGGCATCGGCATCTTGTCTCTCAACTTGCCATTTATCTGAATTATTATTTCTTGTCGTACTACTACTTTGGAGGATTGGTAAGATGGCCACTGGCTTAAAAATACAATCTTTTCTTCACCTAACTGTTGCCATAATTCTTCTGTTAAATGTGGAGCAAAAACACAGAGTAGTTGTAAATAAGCTCGCCAGAATTTTTTTGGTACTGTTTTTCGTTTTATTATTTCGTTAGCGGCCGACATTAAGGCGGCAATGGCAGTATTAAATCTCCAGACTTCAATATCACTACTTACTTTTTTAATCAAACTATGTAAAATCTTTTCTAGATTATCATCTAATTTGTCGTTAGTAACTTTACTACTTAATTTCCAAACCTTTTCTAAATATCGTCTGATGCCAATAATACTTGCTGTATTCCAAGGTTTAGTATCTTCCAATGGGCCTAAAAACATTTCAAACATTCTTAAAGTATCAGCACCGTATTGATCCACCACTTCCTCGGGGCTAATCACGTTGCCCAAGGATTTTGACATTTTGCGTCCGTCAGGTGCCAAAATTAAACCTTGATTAATTAATTTTAAAAATGGCTCTTGATGGCTTACTAAACCTTCATCAAACAAAACTTTATGCCAAAAACGAGCATAAAGTAGATGAAGTACCGCATGCTCGGCTCCACCCACATAAACATCTACTGGCAGCCAATACTTGATCGCTTTTTGACTAAACGCTTCCTGATTGTTGTGAGGATCGATAAACCTTAACCAATACCAAGAAGAACCTGCCCATTGCGGCATAGTGTCTGTTTCCCGCTTAGCTTTCCCTTTGCAGGAAGGGCAAATAGTATTAACCCATTTAGTTATGGTAGCGAGGGGCGATTCTCCCGTGCCTGATGGTGCGTAACTTTTTACTTCTGGTAATAAAACTGGAAATTGTTTTTCCGATAATGGTACTACCCCGCAATTTTCACAATGAACAATAGGAATTGGCTCTCCCCAATAACGCTGCCGGGAAAAAACCCAATCGCGTAATTTATATTTTACTGCCGCTTGACCAATTTTTTTTCCCTCTAACCACTTAATAATTTTACTTCTGGCCCGAACTGATGATAAATGAGTAAACTCACCAGAATTGATTAGTGTACCTTCTCCCAAATAAGCACATTTTTTAATCTGTTGAGCTGATCCTTGATGAGGCATCACCACTTGTTTAATTGGCAGCTGATATTTATGAGCAAATTCAAAATCACGCTCGTCATGTGCCGGCACTCCCATTACCGCGCCAGTGCCATAAGACATTAATACACAATCGGCTACCCAAATGGGTATGGCTTGACCGGTGGCGGGATTAATGGCGGTGTTCCCTAACGCAGCGCCGGTTTTTTCTTTAGCTAAATCTGTTCGCTCTAACTCGCTTTTGGCTTTAGTCAGCTCTAAGTATTTAATTACTGTTTTTTTATGTTCTATGGTTGTTAATGGTTTAACTAAAGGATGCTCGGGTGACAGACATAAAAAAGTGGCGCCAAATAAAGTATCTGGTCGGGTAGTAAAAACCGTTATTGATAATTTAGATTTAACAATTGAAAATTTCACTTCCGCGCCCTCGCTTTTACCTATCCAATTACGTTGCATGGCTTTTATTTTCTCAGGCCAATCAAGTTTATCCAAACCCTTAAGCAACCTTTCGGCATAATCCGTAATTTTTAACAACCACTGTTTCTTATCTTTACGCACAACTAAAGTTTTGCAACGTTCGCACTTACCAGCCACTACTTCTTCATTAGCCAAACCAGTTTGACAAGAGGGACAAAAATTAATTGGCACTACTGCTTGATAAGCCAAGCCACGTTTAAACAGTTTTAAAAAAATCCACTGCGTCCATTTATAGTATTCGGGGTCAGTGGTATTTATTTCCCTTGACCAATCATAGGATAATCCTAGTGACTGAAGTTGCCTCCGAAAATTATTAATATTTTGTTCAGTGACTATACGAGGATGAATCTTTTCTTTAATTGCATAATTCTCGGTTGGCAAACCAAACGCATCCCAACCCATTGGGTGTAATACATTTACACCTTTCATTCTTAAATAGCGACAATAAATATCAGTAGCGGTATAACCTTCTATGTGGCCCACATGCAACCCGGCTCCGGAAGGATAAGGAAACATATCCAAAACATAGACTTTAGTCTTTTTTGGCTCAATTGTTGCTTTACCAGCCTTTAAGTGCTGCCACTTTTTTTGCCATTTAGCCTCAATTTTCCGATGATCAAATTTTCGCCTTTCTGTAACCATAAATTTACTGACGATAAAACTTGGCAGCTTGTTCAGGTGATACCGGATTGATAATTAAACCAGAACCAATCTCCACTCCTGCCCAGTGCGAGCCGCGAGGCGTAAGTTTAAGATAAAGGTGCTGATCTTCATCATGCACAACTTGATGAAAATAATAATTGTAAGGCAACTTCAACTTATGAGCTATTTTCTTTAAAGCGCTTTTAAGCATATGGGCAATGGATTGACGTTCTGTATTAGATAAATTAGTAACATTATCTAAATGTCGACGAGGTAAAATCCAAAGTTCATAATTATACATTGAGGCATAAGGGGCGATGGCGATGGCGTATTTATCAAGATAAACTAAACGCGGTCCTTTTTTTTCTTTGGTGATTACATCACAATAAACACAATTGCCAGTTTTTAATTTATAAGCCTGTGTTTGCCAAGACTTGTCAGCCAAATGAGGCGGTAAAAAACTGGTAGCAAAAATTTGTGAATGAGTATGCTGAATCGAAGCCCCAGCGCCACCACCGTTGTTTTTAAAAATTAAAATGTATTCAATTTTTTTGTTTTTCATTATGGTCTTAGTGCGGTCAGCGTAAACCTTTAAAAGCTTTACCAAATGAGAAGTGGGTAAATCTTCTAATTGAACATTATGAATAGGGGTTTCTACCACTACTTCCTGCTGGCCATAAGCTTTGGGATTACCAAGTGAAACTGCTGGATACTTATTGGGCACTACTACAATTTGCCAATTCTTTTTAGTACCAACCATTAAAAGACTCTTATTTAAATTAATATCAATACTCTTACCACAAAATACACACTTTTCTTTTTCGGCATGCCGGTGGTAAGGACGTGGCTCATAATTAATATCTTCATCGCGGGGCCGTAAACTACGTCGCGGAGCAATAATTACATATTTATCTTGTATGTAATCTTTACGTATTTCTGATTTTAGTTGCTTGGTCATAGTAGCTGACAAATCATTATTTTTTAGATTATCAGTATCTTAACATCTTAAGTGTAGCACATAACCAATAATGATTTTAAAGTTACTAAAGATGCGTTAAGGCGCAAAAAGCAATGGCTACAGCGTCGGCGGCGTCATCAGATTTAATAGGATTTCTCAACTTAAACAATAACTGTAGCATTTTTTGAATTTGTTTTTTGTCTGCCCGGCCATCACCAGTAACTGCTAACTTAACTTGGGGCGGCGTATATTCTACAATTGGTATAACCAATTTGGCTATAGTTACTAACAAAGCACCCCTGGCTTCACCAACTTGCAGCGCTGTTTTAGAATTAGCAGCAAAAAAAACTCTTTCAATCGCCACTACAGTTGGTTGATATTTCTTTAGTAACTCACTCAATTGACTGGTAAGTTGTTTTAACCTATTGGCTTGTGATAATTTAGTCGATGTTTGTAAACAGCCAAAAGTTTTTATGCTAGGGCTATTTTTATTACCAGCCAATACTGCGTAACCAGTTCGGCCAAAACCGGGATCTAACCCTAAAATTTTTACTTGTTTAGGCTTCATTAGTATAAATATTATCAACCTCTTCACTATTATCTAGAGCTTCTTTTAAGTTATCTAGTTGACTTTGAATTTTTGGATCAGAAATAGCAATCGGATTAGCGGCCACCAATTCAACTTGAGCATAATCAACAATTAAACCCTTAGATTCAATTAACTTCTTAACTTTATCCAATTCTGAAGGCGGGGTATAAATAATCAACTGCCCCTCCGCTTCTGTTAGATCAAGTGCTCCTGCTTCGATCAACTCTAATTCCAACTGCTCACCTTGTTCTGTTTTTGGTAATGGTAGTTGAATAATGCCCTTTGATTCAAACTGCCATTTTACGCTATTGGCTTCGGCCAAACGCCCACCAAAACGACTTAAGATGTGTTTTATTTCCGAAGCAGTACGCTGACGATTATCAGTAATGGCATTAATAACCAAAGCAACGCTCCCGGGCCCATAGGCTTCGTAAGTTATCTCTTCTAAAGCAGTGCCTCCTGCTTCACCCGACCCTCGCCTTATCGCTCGTTCAATATTATCTTTTGGCATGTTGGCTTGCCGCGCTTTATCAATGGCCATCCTTAGGGTAAAATTGGTAGCCGAGTCTACTCCTTGCCGCGCCGCTAAAGTAATGGCTCGAATCAACTTAGTAAACAACTGACCACGCTTAGTATCAGCAACTCCTTTTTGTCTTTTAATAGTTGACCATTTGGAATGTCCAGACATAAAGAACGGGAGACTTAAATATTAACCTCTATTATAAATTATAACAGAGTTAACCTTAATTCCCTATTGGAATACTAAATTTTCAGCTTGTTGATTAACTCTGGTATACTTAAAATAACAAACTTACTCATGTTCAATTTTCTCTTGACTAGGCAACGTAAAATTTTATTACCACTACTAATAATACTAATTACGGTAGCGGTTTTTAGTTGGCTACAAAGTACGCCTGCTTTGGCTGATCCTGATTCATTTTACCATGCTAAAATTTCGGTAATGATGCGTGATTTTGGCATTATCCGCGATTTCCCTTGGACGCAAAATTCCCTTTATCGTGAGTTGTTTATTGATCACCACTTTTTATATCACATTTTATTAATACCTTTTGTCAGTTTTACTGATCCTTTGATTGGTCTCAAATTTGCAACTATTTTGTTTGCTAGCTTTTCGGTTTTAACTATTATTTGGTTGTTATTCAAGCAAAAAGTACGCTGGCTGTGGTTGTGGTTATTGTTGTTATTAACCAGCGCCCCTTTTATTTTCCGTTTAAGTTTAGGTAAAGCCCCTTCGTTAGCGATTGGCGTAACAATTATTGGTTTTTATTTTATTATTACTAAACGCCCTTTATCACTTTTTGTTTGGACCTGGTTGTTTGTTTGGTTTTATAGCGCCTGGCCTTTATTAATTTTAATATTGAGTGTTTACACAGTGGTTGAGGCATTATGGGAAACGTATCAATTAATCAAAACTAAAGGCACTAGTGTAATTAACTATTTACTACTATCGCTTAAAGCCTGGTGGTCGCGGCCTAACCGCTTGTTGTGGCTAGCTGTTTTAACAGGAATAATATCGGGTTTAATTATCAACCCCTACTTTCCTACTAATCTATTTTATTTAAAACAGCTTTTCGCCATGTCTTTGGTTGGATATTACAAATTTGTTGGTGTTGGGGCTGAGTGGTACCCTTGGCATGTTACTGAATTAGTAGCTAATATTGCCATACCCTTACTAGTTTGGCTGGTGGCTGTTATTTTTTTCTTTATTAATTTTAAGAAACAAAGCAAACTTTCCTGGACTGCCCTGTTGCTGACGACTATTTTTCTATTATATTCCATTAAAGCCCGACGCCAAGTGGAGTACTTTATCCCCTTTTCAGTAATCTCTAGTGCTTTAATCTGCCGAGATATTTTAGTTAAATGTTCCTTCAAAACTTGGCGGCGTGAGTTTGTCTCATGGTTACCTCTTTATTTACGAGGTAAATTTTTTATTGGTTTGATCTGTCTTTACTTAATAATTATTTTACCAATTGGTTTAGGTAAAGGATTAATCACTGCTTATAAAGACTTAGCCAACGGGTTTGCTCTTGATCATTTGAAAAATGCAAGCCAGTGGCTGGCTAACAATTCGCAACCACAGGATATTGTTTTTCAAAGTGATTGGGGCACCTTTCCTTTACTCTTTTACTATAACACGCATAACTACTACCAAACCGGTCTTGATCAAACTTTTATGTATGAATATGACAAAGAGAAATATCAACAGTGGGTTGATACTACTAAAGGCAGAAACCGTGATGTTTACCAAGTAGCTACTAAAGAATTTAAGGCCTCGTGGTTATTGTTGGAAAAAAGGAAAGCTTCTATGTTGAAATGGATAAATCGTGACAAGCAGTTTGTTCAAGTCTATCAAGATGATCAGGCAATTATTTTTAAGCTATGACCAGATTAACATCATCAGAATTAAGTAATACTATTATCATCTGGTTCACAGTGGTGGTTATCTCGTCACTTTTGTTTAGCTTAGTGCCTTATTGGCCAACTCAAATTGATAAACAATTGCCCTTAACTCGCGAAAATTTTGATATGCGAGTTTATTGGCAAGGAGCTCAGTGGCTGCAGCGTGGCGAGCCGCCTTACCGTGGCATTATTTTTGATCATGAAATAAAAAATCAGGTTGTTAATTCCGGTGGAGTACCTTTTGTGGCTGAGGCCTACCCCCAACTGGCAATGATGTATTTTACTGTTCCAGCCTTATTTACTGATAATTTTTTTACTTATCAAGGTCTTTTTTTTATTTGGAATTCATTATGGTTTTTAGGTTTATTAATTATTGTTAGAAAATTATTAAAACTGCTTAAGAAAGAGAGCTACCGCCTGTATTGGCTCTTGTTACCATCATTTCTATTTTTTACTTTTAACCGCTATGATATCTTCCCCGCCTGCCTGGTTCTGTGGGCCCTGTTAATGTTATTAGAAAAAAAATTCAACTGGGGCTTTGTTTTGTTAGGATTATCAGTTTTGGCTAAACTTTACCCGCTTATTTTACTACCAATCTTTTTATTATATGTTAAACAAAATGATGGTTCGCTTACAAAAGCACTAGGGCTTTTGGCGGTCACTATTCTGGCACCGTTGTCTGTTTTTATTATCTGGACTGGTTGGCTACCCAGCTTAGCCCCTTATTTTATACACTTTGCTCAAAGTACGCATGCTAGCTTACTCTCATTAATACAACCATTACTACCGACTACTTTTTTAAAAGCTTTATTGAGAAATCTATTTACTTTGATACAAATTACTATTCCATTATTTTTATTTTTTTTATTAATAATACCAAATAAACTTTCGCGGCGGTTAATTAATGAACCACTACAAATAATAAAATGGATAGCGCTTACCATATTATTATTTATTATTTTTAGCCCATTTTATTCCAATCAATGGGTTCTTTGGGTTATACCACTGCTAATTTTAATTATCCCTACAAGTTTTATCTGGTTGATATTAATTCATGATTTAGTTAATTATATTCATTATCCAATGATTTCAGTTTTTTTTAGTATTATTTATACTTTGGACCATCAATTAATAACCATATCGCTACTCACTCCTTTTAACGCATTATACTATACTGCTTTATGGGTACACCTGATGATTTTACTTACTATTGCGGGCTGGCTAATTAAAAAATTGTGGAAACGACTCAAACTACACCTCAAACCAATCAAATTAAGCCCTAGATTATGAAAAAAATTATTATAGTTATACCAACATACAATGAGGTTAATAATATAAATAGCTTATTAAAAAAAATAGCGGCATTAGGAATTACTAACATAAATATATTGATTGTAGACGACAATTCACCAGATGGTACTGCTGCGATCGTAGAAAAGTTACAAAACAAATACCCTTGGGTATACTTACTAAAAAGAAAAGCAAAAGAGGGATTAGGAATTGCTTACCGTGCTGGTTTCCATTGGGCGCTAGAGCACCAGGCCGAAGTAGTAGGTGAAATGGATTCTGACTTATCGCACCAACCAGAGGATTTAGCAAACTTAATTAATGCTTTTCAAAATGGCGTTGAGGTGGTAATTGGTTCACGCCGAGTAAGCGGTGGAAAAATAATTGGCTGGTCTTGGTGGCGACTTTTTACTAGTTGGGGCGCCATGAGTACAGCTCGCTTATTATTAAGACTTAAAACAAAAGATGTTACTTCAGGTTTTCGTCTTTATACTCGTCGGGCGCTCCAGCAAATTCCATGGGCCAAAGTTAAAAGTTCCGGTTATGCTTGGCAAGAAGAATTAATTTTTTTATGTGAAAGAGCTAATCTAAAAATAATAGAAGTACCAATAACCTTTATTGATCGCAAAATAGGAAAGTCTAAATTATCTTTTGCTGATGTATTAGAATTTTTTTATACTCTTATTAGATTATTAAGACAAAAAGCTAAGCGACGACCTATTTAGGATGGTCGATTGCAAGATTTATTATTCACTCCCATTATTAATGAAAAAAAATGTACGTCTTTTATTAATCCTATTAGCCTCATGGCTACCACCTGGTACACTAGGTTTTACTTATCGTATTCTATGTCAGCCTCGGTGGTTACGCTGCATAATTAATTTTTGTTTATTAAAAATTATTCCTTCAACCATTAAACTGGAACGAGTATCAATTGTTATTAATAAAAAAGATCCAGTAATTAGTGGGGCTTTAATGTTTGGTGTCTATGAACCTCTAGAAAGCAAGTTATTTAAAAAAAGTGTTAAAATTGGGCAAACTGTAATTGATATTGGGGCTAATATTGGTTATTATACAGCCTTAGCAGCTCAGGAAGTGGGTAACGCTGGTAAAGTTATTGCTTTTGAGCCCGAACCAGATAATTTTTTCTGTCTTAAAAAAACCATTAAATTAAATGGTTTTACTAATGTAGAATGCCAACAACTAGCAATTAGTGATCAATCGAGTTCTGGAAATCTTTATTTATCACCAGACAATATGGGAGATCAACAAATATATGACAATGGTAATAAGCGCACCACTATTCCAATTAAGCTAACGTCTTTAGATTTTTTTCTTAAGGATTATCCGAGAACAGAGATTAATGTCATTAAAATGGATATCCAAGGATCAGAGGGTTTAGCACTTAAAGGTATGTTTAATACTTTACAACAAAACAGTAGCATTAAATTATTTACTGAATTTTGGGCCAAGGGACTTACCAGCACTGGTGTTAATCCTCATTACTTTCTTAGTACTCTTAAAAAATTAGGTTTCTTTCTTTATGAAATTTGCGAAATTAAAAAAACTACTGAATTAATTACCGATTTCAATAAACTAATTAAAAGAACATCAGGAAATAAATACACTAATCTTTTCTGCGTAAGAAAAAAGTATAATTAATTATGAAATTAACCCATGCCACTACTTAACACGCAAAGACTAATGCAAGAGGCGGTTTTGTCAGGTGTTCACTTGCTGCTGCCTTTTTTGATTTTTCTTTTTATTTACCTAGCTTGGAAATTACTAGTGATTTTATTAAATTGGCTGATTTGGAAAAATCAATCTAGTTTAGAGCAAATTAAAGTGATAATTAAATTTAGTATCATCTTTATTATCATAATTAGCTTAACAATGACAATAATAGTAATTACTGTTAATTGGGTTAATAACAGTGCTGATTTAACTTGGTTAGAAAGTAATAATCTGTCTTTGATGAAACTGGATAAAACACTATTTGGTACTTATCTTCCTTTTTGGCTTCAGTCAGAAACTAATCCCCTAAAACCACTGTTTGATTATCTTACTCCGACCCTAATTACTACTTATAGATTATTATCTGGGGTACTGAGCGCTGTGTTGTTATTAACATTAGTAAAAAATATCCGCTATTTTTATGGACTGTTACTTACAGTGGTATTAAGTGTAATTTTCAGCTTACCTTTTTGGTTTAGTTATCCTGCTCTCACTCCCCGCGAAGCTTTGTGGCATAATATTTTACTAACGCCAATACCAGCCACTATCCAAACTGACTTAAACAACTATCAACCAAATCCTATACTAAATAACTATCTTAATCATGCGAAAAAAATTAAAAATCATGACTCAAGGCAACTGACTATCACCACTATTCCAAGCCTGCATGTTGCTTGGGTCACTGCCATACTTTATTTTGGCGTGCAAGCTTGGCCCCTATTGGCCATAGTGCTGGTTCCTTATTTTATTTTAAACTTCTTAGCAACTATCTTTACTTTACAGCACTATGCAGTTGATTCATGGGCCGGTATAATTATTAGCATTTTGGCAATAGTGCTAGCTAAAATCTTAATTAAAAAAATACTCCCTGCTACTATGAAAAGGAGTATTAGTGATTTGATAGCAAATGATTTAGCTTTTCTAAAACAGCAACTTCAACGGCTACCTAACTTATTTAACAACAAGGAATCCAATTAAGGGCAAATTACCGTTACTGATTTATTAACAAAACATCTAGTATTGGGGTTCGATTGCTGACAGGCAGCGTCATGTGAAGATTCAGCAACACAATCAGCCGTTGCCTGACTAAACTCTAAACAAATTCCTGGGCAAGGAACTGGCACACAAGTGTGAGTGGCGAGATCACACTTAAGATTAGGTCCGCAATCATTATCAAAATCGCATTCATTGCCAAGTAAAGGACTTTCTCCAGCCGGAGCAATAGGCGAAATCCCTTTTTGTAAACTGGAATAAATAAAGCTAACAATAATATAAGACGACAAAATAATCACTAAACCAATAGCGGCGCCAGCTATCAATTTTTTGGCTTTACTGATTTTTTCTTCATTACCACTAGAAGTCATCCACTGAAAACCGCCATAAATTATTATTAATAAAGCCGCCACCCCTACCACGCTTAGAATAATCTGAATAATCGCGGCTATAATTGAAAAAGGCGAGGGCGTGCCAACTGGTAAAATAGTATTTTTAGCAGTATCATACAAACCAAAATCATCCAAAGCTAATGAACCCAAAGGTATTAATCCTATTGTTAATAAAACTATCGTAATAATTATTATTAGTAATTTATTTTGGTACATAAGCTAGGGCTGTTGACAGCAGACTTGATTGGCAGGACAACCAACATTACCAAGCGATACTGCCGGAGCTGCACAAAGTATTAAACTAGTACAAGAACCGCCTTGTGAACTGCAGGCAGAACCAGTTGCAGGTGGCGCCAAAGTGCTTTTTTTTAAAGCAGTAAAAATAAACGAAGTAATGATAAAAGAAGCCAGCACAATGGCTAAGCCCACCACAGCATTACCAATTAACCCCTTGGCTTTGGTTACTTTTTCTTCATTACCAGCCGCGGTCATCCATAAAAATCCGGCGTAAATAATTAGTATTAAAAATACTACCCCTAAAACACCTAATAAACTGTTTACAATTATGGAAATAACTGTTATGGGGCTAGTGGTACCAGTTGGTAAACCAGCCGCATCAGCTGTTAGTTGCAGCCCCGGGTCAACTGACTGGGCTTTAACTAACAAGGGTAACGCCAGAACAATTAAAACAATGATGATTTTTTTTATAACCATACTTAGTATAAAAACACCTTAACTATACCACAAAATTAACTAATAAATGAAGCCCACAAGCTTACCTACGTTTTGCCAAAGGTTTTGGCTAGGCGAGCGACTGTGGTATCCTTTATTTTTTCGTCAAAATCCGCCGAAGCATCCTTTTTGCCTACTCCGCGGAAGTCTCGCCGATAGGCGAGCCAAGGCCGTGCGCTCTCGGATACTGCGAAAGATCCAAGCTACGGATTCATTCACCTCACAGACGACGGGGTAGTCTGTTGCGAAGGCGGATACAATAACCCGCTCCTTCCTAAAAAGGGGCGGGTTAAAATGTAAAGTTAAAATAAGGTTAGATAGTACCACCAGTTTCATTAATCAAACCGCCAACTACAAACGAAGCAATGGCATAAGCAGCCAAAATAATCACTAAACCAATTACACCTGCGCCAAGCATTTTTTTGGCTGAACTGATTGATTCCTCATTACCTGCTGCTGTCATCCATTTAAAGCCAGCCACAATAATAATGATAATAGCAATTACACCCAAGAAACCAAGTAGGATGTTAATAATTCTGGCAACTGATTCAATTAAGTCAACATCGGTGCCAAGATTGGTTTTTTCCTTAAAATCATCTAGCCCACCATTAGTTTGAGCTAAAGCTGTTAAAGGAGCAGCAGATAAAACAGCTGCTGAAATTGAGAAAATAAATTTTTTCATAACCTCACCTCCTTTCTAATAATTAAAATAAAGTTCTCTATAACATAAGTATAACTACAACTTGCCAGAATAACAACTAATCCGCCCCTTTTTAGGAAGGGGCGGATTAAAATGTAAAGTTAAAATAAGGTTAGATAGTACCACCAGTTTGTTCAATCAAACCGCCAACTACAAACGAAGCAATGGCATAAGCAGCCAAAATAATCACTAAACCAATTACACCTGCGCCAAGCATTTTTTTGGCTCCAGCAATCTTTTCTTCATTACCACCAGCAGTCATCCATTGAAAACCAGCCACAATAATAATGATAATGGCAATTACACCCAAGAAACCAAGTAGGATGTTAATAATTCTGGCAACTGATTCAATTAAGTCAACGTCGGTACCAAGATTGGTATTGACTTTGAACTCATCCAAACCACCATTAGTTTGAGCTAAAGCTGTTAAAGGAGCAGCAGATAAAACAGCTGCTGAAATTGAAGTTAAAAACTTTTTCACTTATATCACCTCCTTTCCTATTAAGATTAATAATATTACTTATTGATTTGAATTATCTCAAACTCTGATTAGTGGGCTGTCTCGCCCCGTATAGTTCTGCCAACGGCGGACTTATATGGGGTCACCCCCTTTCGTAATAAGATATTGATCACTATAATATTGGATCACCAGAATAATATAACATATTAACAAAATAATAATTTAAAATATTGCAATCTTATAGTGTTCTAGTGCTAATTTGTTATAATGTTCTATTGATTAAAGTATACCACAAAAATGGATTTAATACAAATATCACGTAATAGCCCAATAGCTTGGAAACACTTGGGGTAGAATATACCCACCTAATCATTAGTGCTTTCAACTATGGCCTATACAACTAATCCTAAGCTTCCTCGACTGCGTGCTCAGGCAGTCCATATGGTAGTCAGGAATGGTAAATCAGTCAGTGAGGTAGCTAGATACTTTGGTTACAGCAAGGGGGCAGTTAGTAAATGGTGTAAAAAGATGCCCTTGGGTGGATCATGGATAATTCCTACTAAATCCTCGCGCCCACATCATCATCCTAAGGAGTTAAAACCAGAGGTGGTTAAAGCTATTATTGATACAAAGTTAAAGTACCATCGATGTAGCGAAGCAATTCATGGCTATCTTCTACAAGCCGGGATTAAAGTCAGTTTAAATTCAATAAAGAGGAAGCTTGATTATGCTGGGCTGATTAAGAAAAGGAGCCCATGGAAACGGTTACATTTGCCCGTAGAGCGGCCCAAGCCTTTGCAACCAGGGGATCTGGTGCAAGTAGACACTATTCACTTAATGGAAACAACTAATCAGAGAATCTATGTTTACACACTGATTGACGTACATTCGAGGTGGACCTATGCCTGGGCGACAGCTAGAATCAATACCAGATTAAGCATTAAGTTCCTGGCCATGGCGCAGGCTCAAGCCCCCTTTGAATTTAGATGCCTACAATCAGATCATGGTTCGGAGTTTAGTCAACACTTTAGCGACCGGATTAAAATTCTCCACCGTCATTCCAGGGTGAGAAGGCCAAATGATAATGCCCACCTAGAAAGGTTTAATCGAACCTTACAAGAGGAATGTTTACGACAACTCCCAACCAGTGTTAAACTTTTTAAAAGAGCTTTGCTAATCTATCTACACTACTACAATACCGAGCGGTTACATTTGGGTTTAAACCTTAAAACACCAACGGAGATTATTAATCAACGTTTCCAAGCTATTGGCTAGAGAATGCTACCACGTCAAAATTGTCCGGCCGGACAATTTTGACGTGATAATCGCATTGATTGATAATTTATTGATAGTGGAAGCCCATAGCTTTAAAGCCATAACTTCCTGCAAAAAAGGGTTATAAATGATTGTTGTTATATTGTTATAGTGTTAAGAAGGAAATAATTCAGGAAAAAGAGAACGCGCAGCTCCGCAATCCATACCTTGAATAAACTTCACAGGCGCGTAACAACTATTACCTTCCTGTAATAAATCGCATTGACAACCAAAAGGCGGTGCCGGCGCTACTGGACTACGGCCAAATAAGGTTAGAGTACACTTGTCAGTGCTCACCCGATCCTGCTGCCGTGGCTCACTACCACCGCAATCTGGCGATACTGTTTGCACGCAACAACCATAGTCACTGCAAGTTTTACCTTTATAAAAAGTGCCGCCCAATGTATTACAAAATGCCTGATTGGTTTCCTCACACATACCAAGATCAAAACAGGCGCCGTTAATTGCCGAGGGGTCAGTGCCTTCAGGATACTCGGCTTCCTCTACCGCAGGTGACTCTCCGCTTTTAAGCAAAGTATAAAAAGGAGTGTAAATGAAATTCAAGATCATATAACTGCCCAAAACAGCTATTAAACCCAAAATACCATAAATAATTGTTTGTTTGGCTTTGGCAACTTTTTCTTCATTACCAGCTGCTGTCATCCATAACCAGCCAGCATAAACAAAAACTAACAAAGTAACAGCTCCCAAAGATGATACTAAGAAACTAAGTATGCGCCCACCATAAAAACTAGGGCCAGCCGCAGGATTAGACGGATCAAGGTGTAATGGGTCTACTAAACCAGGCGTGGTGACTAATCCAGTAGTTTGGCCTTCTGTTAGGATGTCAATTATAGAAATCAAAATAAAATAACTACTAGTAGCTACAACAAACCCAACTACTGAATAAAATAAAATAGTTTTTCCTTTGGCAAATTTTTCTTGATTACCAGCAGCTGTTAAAATACGATAACCGCCCAAGATAAAATATACCAAAGCCAAAATACCGCTAAAAAAAGCTAAAGCTCCAACAATACGGGCAAAAATTTGCCTGACGTCGCCAATATTACCCAAAGGATTAGCTAGTTTAGCTTGCGCCAAAACAACCAGCGGCAATAATAATAAGAAAAACACTAATAAAACGCTGTATTTAAAGTATTTTTTATTCATAAACATAAAGTTTAAGGCGTACAGCAAACCTGGTAATTGTCACCAGGACAAAGACCAGTCACGCATTCTGTAATACCCTGGTCGCTCTCGGTACCAGTACAAGCCGCTAGCTTTTCGTCGTTAGTTCCAGCAGGAAGCTCGCCGCAAGTGGTAATGTCTAAACAATTAAAACCACTGTTACCTAGCTTATACTTACAAGCGCTAATGCAAATTTTGTTAGAACAAAAACCATTTACGCCGTGAATTACGCAATTAGTGCCATCACTTCTATTTGTACAAAAATCGCTTTGAATCGGACTGCCGCAATATGCCCGCGCCCACTCTGAACCATGAATAGCAGTAGCCAAACCACTTCTTTGCTGCTGCACTGGTGTAATTAAAATGCCAATAATTATATTAACTAAAAAATAACCAGCCAAAACAATTACTACGCCCAAAATAGTTGAACCGATTAATTTTTTGGCTTGTCTTATTTTTTCTTCATTGCCGCCAGCCACGATTAAACTTTGGCCAGCCCAAACCATAAAAATCAAAGCTAAACCACCAAACATAGAAAGAATAACTTTTTGTAAAACAACAAATAAATCAATCCAATCGCAAAAATCACAGTTGCCTAGCTCGCGACATTCTGCTGACCCTATATTACCAACTATACCCAGTTTAATATCAAAAGCGCTTGTGATTGCAGGTAACAACATCAGCACCGCCATCAGTACCAGCATAATTAATAATTTTTTTTTGGAGATTGGAACCATAGCTTTTTAGTCTTTACTTAAATTTTATTCCCTATATAGCTTACGCATTGACGCCATAGTGAGCCATCCATTGTTATTGCGAACCCGAGTACCGAACTTGTTGAGGTATCGCGGGTGAAGCGATCTATCTAGATTGCTTCGGCGCTAACACTCCTCGCAATGACAGGGTATTAAAGGATTACTTCGTTTCCTGCGACTTTAGCGTGAATTCTCGCAATGACATACGGCAGAATCAAACGCCTAAATCCTTAAATTAAAAAAACTAATTAGCGTGACGGCACCAAGGTTTGGCTAACCTGTTTGGCGGCTAAACTTAATGCTTCAGTTAAATTAGCGCCTGCATTAGCAGCCCTGATCATTGCCAACATGGCCTGTCTAGCCACTTTGGGATCATAACCGCGATACCAAACTCGGGAACTTAATAATTGCAAGGCAGCAGATGATAAATCAAAATCCTCTAACTGGCCGGGGATCAGCGCACGTAGAGCTGTTGGTTTTTTAGTTAAAGTCAGGTATTTGGCTGTTTTATCAGCTTGGGTAGTAGCAAAAACCACTAAATCCCATGCCTCATTGGGATATTTGGTTTTGGCCGACACTGCTTCTAAATAATAATCAGCATAATAAACTGGCTGGTTAGTACCAGAAATTTGAGGAAAAGTAGTAAGGCTAATGTTTAAGCGGGGAGCCTGTTTGCGAATAATAGCCAAGTCGCTAGTAAAACCAAAGTAATAGGCCAACTGGCCATTGATAAAAGCGTCTAATGATTTTGATTCCTGCTCGGTCCAGCTATATACCTCTTTAGTGGGATTGGAAAAATCAGTATAGAAACGCAGAGCATCCTCGCCCGGAATATATTCCTGACCCGTGGGAGTAATTGCTTGATCAAAAGTGGCTTTGCTGGCCGCCGCATTGGTCATGGGCGTACCGTTTTGCATCATCAAGGTAGATAATAATTCAAACGCCAAAGGAATATTATCAGCTTCGCCTAGCGCGGCGCCATACTGAATAAAGTTACCAGTTTTATCAATCAAGGCTAAAGTAGAAACATGATCTTTAAATTCTGTCCAATCAGATGCTGGTTGAGGTAGATTGGCTTTATTTAACAAATCACGATTGTAATAAAGAACAATAGTATCAAGCGCAAGCGGCAGACCATAAATTTTTCCGTCAACCACCGTATCGGCTTTTACAGTATCCACAAACAATTCGCCTAACTCTTTAGTAGTCGGCACTCTGGTAGTACCGCGGTGCACAACCATTTCTTTTTTAAAACCTTCGTAAGTAACATAAGGCACTTTCAAAGTAGCCGGTGCGGGAAGCAAATTTTCCTGCCGCGCACGCCAACCAGTTACTGGCAAAGAAACAATATCTGGCCCTTGATCTTTGGCCCAGGCGTTTAGGAGCGCTAATTCATATTCCTCAGGCCTGATATTCTTTATATTTACTGATACTTGCGGATGACGAATTTGATAATCAGCAATAATCGCACTTAAGTCACTTGGTTTATCTGTAATCCTCCACCATTCTAACTTTGCTGATTGTAAAAGTTCTTTCTCGCCCTTATTAATAAAAATACTGTAGATCAGTGGAGCGATCAATATTAATAAGGCAATGATAATTATTAGTAGCAAACGCCAGGAGCGAAACATATGTTTATTTTACCTTGGCCTAAAAATAGGCTAATAAATAACAAATCCTAACTTAAAAATATCACAATTTAAGCAAAAAAGAAACTCTGTAGCTTAAAACTATAGGTGTATTACATTGGTTAGAGCTAATCATTCATCGCTTTAGCGAACGATGGTAGAAACGGGAGGATTTCCAGCCACCCTCGGCCCGCCGTAGGCGGAGCCTCGCCGATAGCGGGGCGTACTGGCGGAACAAGCGAACCTCCAATACCCTTTTGCAGGTATACCGCATTTCGAGTTCGGCCCGTTCAACCGCTCCGGCATCCCACCAAACTAACCAATAACGCCAAAATAAAAATATATTTTAAAAACTTCATTATAAAAAATACTATTTAACACTAGCATTATAACATAATAAATCATTAAAGGATTTTGGCGATACCTTTTAGACAAAATCCAGAGGATTTTTAATAGATTTTTGAAATCACAAAACAAATGTGTGGACGGTTATTAAACATAAAACATTGACTCCTGTGTGATTATTTGTTTAATGGTATAATTAATAAGTTATAAATTACATGACTATTACTTTAGTGATAATGTTATTAGGAATTTTGCTTCCAGTGCATTCTGTATCAGCCTATATTGATCCTGGCAGTGGAAGTTTTATAATTCAAGTTCTTGTAGGTATATTGTTTGGTGTCACTTTTACCCTTAAGGTTACAATGCGTCGTCTACGAGCGGTGGTGACACGACTGTTGGGTAAACAATTACCACATAATCATGAAGATCGAACCGATACCAAGCAATAGAGAACCGAGCTCTTTTCGCGACCCTAGCGGATTTATTTTTTTTCATGAGGGTAAATTGCTTCGGCAAATTAATCGTGTTTACCAAAAAGATTTTGAACAACTGTTGCAATCAGGACTTTATGAAAAGCTTGTCAATGATGGGCTTTTGATTTCTCATCAAATTGTTGGCGAACCCGCACCTAAACCATCAGTTGTTTTTCGGGTAATTGAGCCTGAACGCATTCCATTCATTTCCTACCCATACGAATGGACATTTTCTCAGTTAAAATCCGCAGCTCTGCTTACGCTTAGAATACAAAGTTTGGCACTGCAACACGCCATGACGCTTAAAGACTGCAGCGCCTATAATGTTCAATTTATTGGCGTTGAACCGATATTTATTGATACCCTTTCTTTTGAGAGATATCAAGACGGGCAACCATGGATCGCTTACCGGCAATTTTGCCAGCATTTTTTAGGGCCATTACTACTAGCTCGCTACAACGATACGCGGCTCGTTAAACTACTACAGACTCACCTTGATGGAATTCCACTTGATTTAATTAGCCGCTTGCTGCCTAAAAGAAGTTGGCTTCTATTAACGCCGCTGCTTCATCTTCACATGCACGCACTCAGCCAAAAACACTATGGCCGAACCGGCAAACGACCTCGTCCAAACTTGAGCCAGAAATCGCAGCTAGCGTTGCTGGATAATCTGGAATCGTTCATTCGTCGCTGCCAACCATCATTACAAGATAGTACCTGGAGTAATTATTACAACCAGTCCAACTATTCTGCTACTGGATTTGCGGAAAAAAAGAAGGTAGTGGCACAGATACTTAATCAAATTACGGCCAAAAACGTTTGCGATTTTGGCGGGAATCAGGGAATTTTTAGTCGAATTGCGGCTGAGAATGGTGCCTATACAGTGTCGGTTGATTCTGACGCGGCAGCTGTTGAGCAAAATTTTGTCACTTGTCCGCCGGCTTTACGCCGACAATTACTGCCATTGGTAATTGATATTACTAATCCAAGCCCAGCACTGGGCTGGCGACATGAAGAACGCAAATCGTTCCTTGATAGGCTTAACTGTGACACCGCGCTAGCGCTTGCTATTATTCACCATTTAACCATCGCTGGTAATTTATCATTTTTATCGATGGCCGATTTTTTTGCCAATGTCTGCAATCACCTGATAATAGAGTTTATTCCCGCCCATGACAGTAATGCCCAGCGTTTGCTTGCCGCCCAACCGCATGCCGCAGCGGGCTACAATGTGAAAGCGTTTGAAGCCGCTTTCTTAACCCGTTTTAACATTATCCAGCGTCACCAAATTTCAGACAATACGCGATCGCTTTATGTAATGAAACATCGATGAAAACTCATAGCTATCACTACTTTATTACACCACTTTTATACACGACGCTGCCTATAGCGATATTGTACGCTGGAAATGTTGACGAGGTTGCATTTACCTTGGTGCTCCGGTCACTTGTTGTAAGTTCGATGATAGTGTTACTATTCATGATTATCGTTCAAGTATTTATGCGTCAATGGCAAAAAAGCGCCATTATAATGACATTTATTGCCATTACTTTTTTTTGGCTTGGTCATGTTATTCGAGTAATTAATGTTGGAGCTTTAGCATCACTGATACCAAATTTCCGGACTATCTTAACTGTTAGCTTAATTGCTGTTGTCATAACATTTGGTTGGTTTATTTTTAAAGATGACACTCGCGTAGTTAAGACTTATCGATTATTAACCATTGTTGCCGTTTTTTTAGCTATTACCACTACTGGTCGTATTGTTATTGAAATGATTAGACAGCCAGTTATTGAACCAAAACAAAATATTGTCACTCAACCGCCGACCAGTAAGGATTTACCTGATATTTACTACATCATTGTTGATGGTCATGGTAGATCCGATATTCTTCAAGAATTTTTTCAACATAACAACAGTGCTTTTATTCAATCGCTCGAAGAACTTGGTTTTTATGTTGCGGTAAATAGCACGGCCAACTATACTAATACGTACCATTCTTTAGCCTCGTCGCTTAACTATAACTATATTAACTATTTGGAAACAGAGGATTTCGATCCGCGCGACATTAGACCGCTACAAAAATTAATTAAAGATAATTCCGTTACTCAATTTTTGCAAGAACGGGGGTATACGTTTGTCGTTGGTTCATCGGGCTGGACGGGTACAGAAGAAATTGCCGCTGACATTACGATGGCCGGAACGGTAAGAATAAATGAGTTTGAAACTATTTTACTTTCAACGACAGTATTAGACGCTCTAACCAGCTATCATTTTAGCTACCTGAATCACCATAATCGAATTCTCTACTTACTTAATCATCTTGATGACGTTGCCGACGATCCTAGACCGACGTTTACGTTTGCTCACGTGCTATCTCCTCATCCGCCGTTTGTTTTCAATCAGGATGGTAGTATGCCTAAGCATAATTATCCAGTAGTTTTTAATGAATTTCTTTGGACCAAGTTGTCTGACCGTAGCATTGCTGATTATGTTAAGGGCTACCGCCAACAAGTCAATTATATTGATAAGCGCTTAGTTGAAATCGCTACAGCGATTATCAATCGCTCTACTCAACCGCCAATCATCATCATTCAGGGCGATCATGGGCCAGCGCAATACTTTGACTACCAAAATATCAATGATACTGGTTTGCGCGAACGAATGTCAATACTTAACGCTTACTATGCGCCCGCAGCTAACCAAGATTTTTTTTCTACTATTACTCCCGTCAACACTTTTCGAGTTATCTTTAATAATTACTTTAATGCCGACCTACCGTTACTATCCGACCGAAATTACTTAACTGATTTTAATGGTCAATCGCTTAATAGCTTCTATGATGTCACGGATATTGTTGCTTCATCAATACTGCAACCAGACAACGCCAATTAGTTTTGTTAGTTAATATAGTGTTGCGTATTGATTAATATTTTCTTGTAAAGTAAGAGCTTATTTCTGCGCCTTCGAGAATAACAGTTTTCTTTAATCCCGTAAGAGGGCGGTGGGGGCGAGATTCGAACTCGCGGTACCATTTCTGGCACTCCAGTTTTCGAGACTGGCCCTTTCAACCACTCAGGCACCCCACCACTCTTCTACAGGACGAGACACCTTAAGGCTCGGCCCAGGGCCGACCATCCTCGGGCCGGACGCATCTACAAACTAAGTTTACCAATTATAGTCACCTAAGTATCTTTGGTCAACCCACGATCTATGTGCATCTCTAAGCTCCAACTAGAATAATACCTAAACAGCAATCCAGCACCGATCACTAAAAAGAAAACCAGCGACAAATCATTTTTAAAATATGGCGTATCAACTAAACCATGTATCAAGGTCGCTACTATTATGGCAACCAAGGCGCTGGCCCATAAGCGTCGCCCCAGAACATTTGATTTTAAATCTGGTACCAATTGCCATAAATACTTGATAACCAAATAAATAAACACTAACAGCCCTAACAGCCCCACTTCAATCCATAAATTTAAATATAAGTTATGCGCTCTCACTACCTGCCACTCTAAAGGTGTTAAAGTTATATATTTCACATGCGAACGGTAACTTTCCTGAAAATTCCCTAAGCCCCAACCGACCACTGGCTGCTCTTTAATTAATATCCACGCTGTTTGCCAAATCTCCTGCCTAGTAGTTAAAGAAGAGCGCGGGTCGCGAGTTAATAGCTTTTGAAACTTTGGCTGCTGTGCAATAACAAACCCACCAACCACTATTACAACTAAAAAGCATAAAAAAATTCTTCTGCGCAATTTTACCTGACTACTTAACGCAAACCAAATAAATACTGCTGCCCCCAAAACCAGAGCCAAAAACCCGCCATAAGATTTAGTTAAATAAAGTGCCCATAAATCAATTACTAATATTAAAAGGTTTAGTTTGGAAAAATATGATGGCCAACTTGATCTTATTAAGGCTGCCCCCACAAAAATAGCCGGCACTAAATACATAGCCAAGTAATTCGCCGGCTGATAAACCGAATTTAGTAAATTATCACTTTGTAAACCCCAACCAAACCCATATTCAATTAATCCATAAGCTGCTAATAAACTGGCGCTAGACCAAAAAGCAGTAAGAACCTTAAGCCAATCTTTTGGTGTTTTAATAGCGCTCACTAATAATCCTAAAAATATAACTGGATCAATAAACCAACCTTTTAATACACCTAAACTTAGGCGAAGATCAGGAGAAACTACTACTGCTATACTAGCGGCTAGTAACCAACAAGCTATTATTAAAGATAATGGTCGTAATTTATTTAGCAGCAACTTAAATGAATCTTCGGCTGAGATCTTAGTAAAATATTTGATTAAACATACCAGCATCGTGATATAAATAACCAACTCCAAAAAGGTTGTAGGGATAATGCCAATTGAGCTCTTAATTAAATAACTAGGAGCCAATAATACTATTGCTGCTACAGCCGATGGTAAATTTCGCCAAGCCAACCAAGCTAGAAGAATAAGTGGAAGCAGTAAATATAATAATGGGATTTCGATTATCATACTTAAGTGTTATTTAATTTTGCTGCTCGCCATAAATCAACTGGGAAAGCTTTAACTAGATAAAGTAGAATAGGATACACAATTAATCCTCCAATCACTTTAAAGATAAAAGACCACGGGGCTACTAAATATAAGAATACTCCTAGCGCTAAAGCGGCCAAAATCAACTTAGGCCAACGTGCGAAACTTGGTAAAACTTGTTTTCTTAGTATCCAGATAGCGGCCACGGTCATTAAGGCCTCAACTACAACTGTCACCCACGCTGCTCCCCAATAGGAGTAGGTAGGGATAAAAATAAAATAACCAATCAAAGCAATTATTGCAGCACCAAAATAATACCTAATCATCTGCCTCTGCTTGCCAAAGGCTAAAATAAAATAACCAATTAAGTTACCAAAGAAAATTAAAGCAGTGGCTATTGACACTACTTTTAGAATATCACCAGCAATCGCAAAATCCTGCCCGGCTAAAAAACTCATTGCTTCTCTACCTACCACTAAACTGGAAACTACTAAAGCCAAACCGGCGGCCAACATAATATCTAGACTGCCAGTATAATAGCGTCTTACTTGTTCAATAGATCCTTTAATTAATAAGGCGGTAACTAGCGGCAGCAACAAACCGCCTATAATAGTTGGAAAGGCTAATAAAATTTCTAACACCTTATAACTTGCACCATATAAACCAACTTCGGTTAGTGGCCGGTATAAAGACAAAATAATAGTATCAGCTTTAAAATAAACTAAATTCAAAGCAATTGTTACAGCTACTGGCCAAGTTTCACGCCAGATTTGACGCCAAACTTTAAAATCAACTTCCCAAGAAAAAGTTGTAAGTTTTTGAACAAAGAAAAATACCAACAGCGCATTAACTAAACTCCCAGCTACCACAGCTAGTAAGAAAATATTAAGTGGTTGGCTGGTTGCAGCTGCCCAAGCAGTTAAAATTAACAACAGTAATCGTCCTGCTAATTCCGCGGTGACAAACCAACCCGTACGCAAATATTTTTGAAAAACAGCACCAAAGGTTTGAGATAAAGAAGTAGCAAAAAAAGATACACTAACTAAAGCAATTCCTATTTTTATAATCAGTGGATAAGGAAAGGCTAAGGCTACAACTGGTGCTAAACTAAAAGCAATTAAAGAAGTTAAGGTGCGAAAACTTAAAATATTGCTTAAAAGTTTATTTTCTGAATAAATACCTTGGGCAATTGTTTTTCCGGTAGTTACTGTTAGACCCAAATCAACCATAATGCCAGCCAATTGCAAAAAAGCAACAATGATAGTGTATTGACCAAAACCTTCTTGCCCTAAAGCTCGCGTCATTAAAGCCACCACGCCTAATCCCAACACTACTGATAATAATTTACCAGCAAGTTGGATAATTGTATTAAAGGTTAGTTTTCGGAGTAATGTCATTTTATTATCTTGGATGCCAAAGATATTTATTTAAATCAACCCACCAATTATTATTTCGTTTCTCAACTTTAATGCCTTCTTGTTTTAAAAGCTCAGCTTGTAATTCTTTGGGAGCGTTTATATTTTCTATAGAAATCATCCCTTCTTTATTTATTACCCGTTGCCAAGGGACGTCTTTGGGGCAATTAGCTAACGCACACCCCACCAATCTGGCTGCTCTAGGTTTTCCCAGCAACGACGCCACTTGACCATAAGTTGCCACACGGCCGCAGGAAATTTCCCCTACCAGCTTATATACGGCCTTATAAAAATCTGATGCCATTAATTTAAGTATAGCAAAAACATCGCTTTTGCGATTTCGGAGTAAAAAACCTATAAATTACTGAATATATCTTTAAGCTTCCTTCTACCAACGCTACTTTCCCACCATAATTCTTGTTTTTTAGCCTCATTAATGGTCTTAAATTTCTCAAAATACATTAACTTAAAAGGCCTTCT
>JBDRTU010000033.1:0-9660 GCA_043823825.1 Patescibacteria group bacterium | reverse complement strand
CCGCCGGGGTTTGTAATTTTAGCTAAGGCTTTTGATAGATTTGTTCATGAAACAGGAATACAAGCAGATATTGAAGCCCAACTTAATAAAGTAAGATATAAGGATGTTAACAGTGTAGATCGCTATTCAAACGTAATTCGTGATTTAATTCATGATGCTAGAATGCCTAAGGACTTACAACTGGAGATTTTAGATGTATTTAGAAAGTTAAAATCTAAATATGTGGCTGTACGGTCATCAGCTACGGCAGAAGATTCAACCCAGGCTAGTTGGGCAGGGGAGTTAGAAACTTATTTAAATACCACTCAAAAGACTTTATTAAAGCGAGTTAAAGATTGTTGGTCTTCACTTTTTACCCCGCGGGCTATTTTTTACCGCCATGAGAAAAAACTACATAAAGCCAAGGTTTCAGTAGCAGTAGTTGTACAACAAATGGTACAATCGGAAATTGCAGGCATTGCTTTTACAGTACATCCAGTAACCAAAGATAAAAATCAGATGATTATTGAAGCAGGGATAGGTTTGGGTGAGGCAGTGGTTTCTGGCCAAGTTACACCAGATTCTTATGTAGTGGATAAAAAAAAGTTTGATTTATTAGATATTAATATATCCGAACAGACAAGATATTTAGAAAAAAAACCAACAGGCGGTAATGTTTGGAAAAAAGTACCGTATGTAGAGAAAGGAAAGCAAAAATTAACTGGCAAACAAATTGTGGAACTGGCTAAAATCTGCGACGGGATAGAAAAACATTATAAATCACCCCAAGATATTGAATGGGCTTTGATTGGTGGAAAATTTTACATCACCCAGTCTCGTCCCATTACTACATTATAAAATAAGTTGGTTAATGTAATATAGCATTTATTTATTATTATCAGTTATACGACCATTCGCGCGAATGGTCGTATGGTGTTATAATAGTTGTATGAGTACATCTAATTTAGAAAGAATATTTAAAGTCCTAGCATCTAAAAGACGTCTGGCTATTATTCAATTACTTAGTAAAAAGGAGGAAATGTCGGTGGGTGATATAGCGGATACTATCAAATTGTCATTAAAAGCAACCTCTAAACATTTAATTATCTTACGGCAAGCTAGGTTTATTGAAAGGGAGCAGAAAAAATTTGTCGGACTATATTCAATGTTGTCAGATTTAGATAATGATACCCGATATTTACTTAGGCTTATTATAAAATGATTTTATATAAACATTATAAATTTTGTACAAAATAAAGGAATTATTTTTTGGAAAATTATAAATAAAAATAGGCGAGAGGGATCAGCTCTCGCCGTAAAATTTAATTTCGTTGGTTATAGGTGTACAAATAAGTACACCGCTATTTGATTGTTAGGATACTGGTAACTTATACCAAGCAATGAAGTAATGTATTCTAAATTGAATTCTTTTATTAATCCGATTTCCGTGTGCTCGGTACGGTCTATTTTTTGATCAAATACATAATCAAAAAATGTTTTTAAATCTTTGCCAACTAAAAATTGGGTAAAAAATGATCGCTTATCACCAGCACTGGCAATTTTTAATTCAGTTACCGAATCCTTCCACGAAAGCGCTAGCCCACTCTCGTCTATACTGGAATACCACGCCAGCTTATATTCCATGTCATTGTTTTGTTGACATAGCCCCCAATCAAATTCCAAATGGTTTTCGGGGCTTTGATATAAACCCATTTGAAAAAGCGTATTTCTAGCACTTTTATATTCCAGATAACCGCCATTGGCAGTACCTGGAAGAATTTGTGTTACCCTTGGCTCAAACTGTCCATCAGCAGTCATGGGGGATGGTCTAATTAGACCAGCAATTGGTCTGGGTGGAGAGCCTAAGTATAAACCAAAACCATTTATTCTCTTACCAAAATATAAATGACTGAAAACTCGTTTAAAATCATAAGCAAAGTTTCCATAGATCTTGCCTAAATCAATATTATCAATTTCAACTGGTGTAATGGTTTTTACAGCCAGTCGTAGATTTGCCTCAATTTCGCTGCCGAATTTTGGCAAGTTATAAGCCTGCCGAAGCATTATTCCCGCATAGTATTCTTTAAACACTAATGTACTATCAGGGATTTTTCCCAATTTTTGGGAAATGGATATTGATGTTGCTATAATAACTAATAGCAACAGAATAATAAAATATCTCAAGTTGTTCATATATTATTCCTCATGTTTTTAATGTACAAAAGACAAGTTTATTTTAGTTCAATAACTTACTATATTAGACATAAATTGTCAAATGTGTGTGCCTAAAACAGTGTGCCTAAAATAGTTTCTTGGTTGTTTGATTGATTTTGATATTGTTAAATTATGCGGTAATCACAGCTTTTACTAAAACCTCTAAAACCACACAAACCGATTATTAGGAGGTTAATTTACCGGATTTGGGCTTGATTTTATAAAGAAAATTTATTACTCTTAAATTATGGCACCAGAAAATACCAAGGTATCTGAACCATTGCTTAAAGTTACCAAGGCAAATCAGTACCAGACGATTGGGGAATTATTTGAACGTAGTAAACCTACCAGCCCATATTATGCTTTATTAGTGCTTTCGGCAGTGATAGTCGCTTCTGGTTTATTACTTGATAATTTAGCTGTTGTGATTGGTGGTATGTTGGTTACCCCTGTCTTAACGCCGGTATTAGTGATTGCTTTAGGGCTGGCAGTGGGTAATCTTAAAGCAGTGTCACATGCTATTTTTCTAGTAGGTAAGTCTTTTTTAATTATCTTAACTAGCGGTGCTTTAATGGTCTTATTATTTGGGCCTGCCACTGAGCAAATTATTTTCAATAGCACCTTTGAGTCAGCCTGGTTGTATTTTATTGTAGCAGTAGCGTCTGGAGTAGCAGCTACTTTTGCTTGGGTACGTAAAGAGATAGCCGAAGTATTGCCTGGGGTTGCAGTGGCGGTTGCTCTAGTGCCTCCTTTAAGTTTGGTTGGTATTTGGGCAGTATCAGGTAATGTAGAAGCTGTAAAGTATTTTCTATTAGTCTTTTTATTTAATTTTGTAGGTATTATACTAGGGAGTGCCATAGTGTTTATGTTATTAAAATTTTATCGTAGTGAGGAGCGAGTAACTAAAAAAGGTGAAGAGCAGATTAAGGCAGAAAAGAAGACAGTAAAATAGTATGTTGCAATCTCAATTATTTACAAAAACTTCGCGATCAGTATCGACAGATGAAGTTTCAATCAACGCCAGGCTATTAACGCAAGGGGGTTTTATTGACAAACAAATGTCTGGCGCCTACAGCTATCTTCCTTTAGGTTGGAGGGTTTTTAAAAAAATTGAGCAAATCATCAGAGAGGAAATGGACGCGCTTGGCGGTCAGGAATTGGAAATGACTGCGCTTCAACCTAGAGAGTTGTGGGATATCACCAAGCGTTGGGATACTCCTGAACAAATAATGTATAAATTTGAGGAGAAGTCTGGCCAAGCAATTGGTTTGGCTTGGACGCATGAGGAGGCAATTACTCGTATTGCTAAGCGCTTTATCAGCTCCTACCGCGATTTACCTCGTTATGTATATCAAATACAGACTAAGTTTAGAAATGAACCTAGAGCTAAATCTGGTATTATTCGTACACGTGAATTTGTAATGAAGGATCTATATAGTTTTCATATGTCCGAAACTGATTTAGACACGTATTATGAAAAAGCAAAAAAAGCCTATTTAAAGGTGTTTAAGCGCTGTGGTTTAGAGGTTTTAGTGGTTGAGGCCTCGGGTGGAGCTTTTACTAAGAAATACTCGCATGAGTTTCAGGTGCTGTCTGACGCTGGAGAGGATAAAATTGTTTATTGTGACTCATGTAAATGGGCGCAAAACCAAGAAGTATCCAAGGTGAAGGAGGGCGATAAGTGTCCAGAATGTAGAAAAAAAATAGGTCAGGGCAAAAGTATTGAAGTTGGTAATATTTTTAAACTAGGTACAAAATTCTCTGAAGATTTTAAATTATACTTTACTGATGAGGAGGGCAAGAAAAAGCCGGTCATTATGGCCTCTTATGGCATTGGACCAGGGAGAGTAATGGGTACTATTGTAGAGGTGCATCATGATAGAGCTGGTATTGTTTGGCCTTTGTCAGTAGCACCATTTGTAGCTCACTTGCTAGTAGTGGGTCATGATAAAAAAGTACAAATCCAAGCTGATGGTCTTTATAAAGCGTTAACCAGAAGAGGTATTGAAGTATTGTTTGACGATCGCCTAGAATCACCAGGTGTCAAATTTAAAGACGCTGACCTATTAGGAATACCATGGCGCATTGTAGTCAGCGTAAAGACTCACGGAAAAATAGAACTAAAAGCGCGCGCGGATCAGAAAATTCAATTGGTATCGCTTAGTGAATTGCTGAGCAAAATTATTATTCAGCCTTAGGCTAGACAAAAGTATATAAAAGTTTAAACTAAATACGTATGTTAAAAAAGTTTTTAGGTGGTTTTTCTCGTGACATGGGAATTGATTTGGGTACTGCCAATACCCTTGTTTATGTTAAAGATAAGGGAATTATTATTAACGAGCCGTCAATCGTAGCTGTTAACACTCGTACCGACCAGATTTTAGCAGTAGGGGAAGAAGCAAAAAAAATGCTTGGCAAAACACCTCCTCATATTATAGCTATTCGCCCATTAGTAGATGGCGTGATTTCAGATTTTGAAGTTACGGAAAAAATGTTAAAATATTTTATTGATCGGGTGCATAAAGAAGGAATTACTTTGGCGCCGCGTCCTAGAGTGGTAATTGGTATACCGTTAGATGTAACTGAAGTAGAGCGCAAGGCTGTTGAAGATGCAGCTCTTTCAGCCGGAGCTCGGGAAGTGTTATTAGTAGAAGAACCTATGGCAGCAGCCTTAGGGGCTCGCCTGCCAGTTAGGGATCCGAGCGGTAATTTAATTATTGATATTGGTGGTGGTACTACCGAGATGGCAATTATCTCGCTCGGGGGAGTAGTAACTTCACAGTCGTTGAGGACAGCGGGTGATGAATTTACTGAGAGTATTGTGCAATATTTACGAGATCATTTTAACCTATTAATAGGCGTAAAAACAGCCGAAGACGTAAAAATTAAGCTTGGTACAGTTGTAACACAGGCTAAACCCATAGTGATGGCAGTAAGAGGCAGAGATTTGGTTACTGGTTTACCGCGCGAGGTAACAGTTACAGATGTGGAAGTGAGAGAAGCCCTGATTAAAATAGTAAAAATGATCTTAGAGCATATGCGCGCTACTATTGAAAACACTCCTCCCGAGTTAGCAGCTGACATTTTTGAGCGGGGAGTAGTAATGGTTGGCGGGGGATCATTGCTTAAGGGTTTAGATCAATTAATCGCCACTCAACTTTCTATCCCAGTACAAATTGCTGATGATCCTTTAACTTGTGTTGTGCGAGGCACTGGAATAATTTTAGAAGATTTAGAACGCATGCGCGACTTACTTTTACCCGCGCGCGAGGCAGCAGTGATCCGTTAGTGTTATGATAGTGCTCCGTTACAAATACATGGCATGGCTAGTTGTACTAGTGATGGTGTTTATTTTTTTACAAACTTCCTCATGGCAAAGTGTTTTAACTTACTTACAACCAATCGTCGCAAGCCCCATCTCTTCCGGCTATGCTGCTGGCCAAGAGCTTAAGCAAGTAAACGTTGCTAATATCCAGTCAAAAAATCTTAAAAAGGAGAATCAGGAATTACGGGAAAAATTAGCACAGGAGGTAACAGACCAAGCCCAGCTACAATCCTTAATTAAGGAAAATGATATTTTACGCCAACAATTAGATTTATTGCCATCTTATGAATTTGTTTCGATTGGTGTAGAAATAATTGGCCGCCGACAAGATGAAGTAGCGACTAGTTACTTAATTAACAAAGGTTCGAGGAATGGGATTAAAATAGGGATGCCAGTAATTACTAAAGGAGTATTAGTTGGTAATGTTATTCAGGCGCAACCTAGCATGGCCCAAATTGCTTTAGTAAATTCGCCATTACATTTAGTAACCGCTGAAGTAATAAATGAAAAATCCAGTCGTGGAGTAGTCGAGGGGGAATTTAATTTAGCAGTTAGGTTAAAACTAGTCTCCAGCGTTGAAGAGTTGTTACCGGGACAGCTGGTAATTACCAGCGGTTTAGATGAATTAGTGCCGCGCGGATTAGTAATTGGTTCTATTGCGTCGGTTGAGCGTCAAGAGGGCGATTTTTTTCAGAGCGCTATCTTAACCCCCCCATTAGAGATTGACAAAGTTCGCTTTTTGAGGGTAATAATAATGTAAGTTATGTTTATTGTTTGGGCTATTGTTGTAAGCTTATTTGCCATTTTTTTTGAAGGTTTGATCAGTGGTGTGTCGCCTATTAATATTATGTTAGGTTTATTAATGGGCATCAGCTTTTCTTCGTTGGGAGAGAGACGATTTGGTTTAAGTGTGTTTATTTCTTGGGTGGTTATACAGGATCTTATTTTATCGCCATTAATACCATTAGTTAGTTTAAGCTTTTTACTATCGTGGTGGCTTTGGCAGAAATTAGTGGAAAGCCGCTTAACAATTGGCGGCTACTTCACCAGTTTAGCCAGCGCCTCACTCTGGTTATTATTTTATTATATAAGCCACTGGTTGGTTCAGTGGATTCCGTTTTTATTTAATAATACCAGTTTATATCCAACGGCGACTGGTACTTATACTGCTTTACTATCATTTTTAATCCATTTGGTATTATTGGCTTTAATTCTTTATCTCACTAAAGTTGTAGTTAATCGTTTTAGTAATAAGCCACTACTCTATGTTAAGAGATAAAGATCCTTTTGTTATTCAAATTGAGGGTGGTGATATTAATGATCGCGATCTAGCTGGCTTTTCTGACCGCCGTTACGAGGGAACAGGTATACCAGCCCGGGAACTTACAAGTTTAAGGAGAGTAATCAATCCTAGCGTGACGAAATTCTCTTTATTGGCGCTAGTGGTAGTGATAGGTGTATTGTTCACGCGCTTAGTATGGTTACAAGTGGCTCGTGGTCAGGAATACAGGTCGGTGGCCGAGGGCAACCGTATTAGATTAGAAGTCCTTTCAGCGCCACGAGGATTAATTGTTGATCGTCAAGGAAAACCGTTGGTCGCAAATGTACCAAATTTTATTTTAGTGGTAGTGCCGGCGGATTTACCTAAAGACCTTTTAAAACGTCAAGAGGTTTTAAAAGAACTAACAGCCGTGCTGTTGCCTGAAGAAATTAATAACTTGACTGATAAATTTGATTACCGGTCTTATCAGCCAGTGATAATTAAATCCCAACTTGATTACTATACGGGCCTCAGTTGGATTACTAAAACCAGCCGCCTCCCTGGTATACAAGTTAAAGTAGCAAGTCAACGTCAATATTTACTAGCTGACAACTTAGCGCACGTCTTAGGGTATGTCAGCGTCGTCTCCCCGGAAGATTTAGGAGTTAATGATAATAATTATCAATATGATGATGTGATAGGTGTTACTGGTATTGAGGTAGTGTATGAAGATGAACTTAGGGGGACGCCTGGCAAACAAGAGGTGGAAGTAGATAATTTAGGCAGACCGCGTCAAGTGTTTGCTTCTATTAATCCTGTAGCTGGCGCTACGATTACATTAACAGTTGACAGTGAGCTTCAGGAGGTAGTGGTTAATAGTGTAAATAAATTATTAACTAGCTATGATAGAAAGAAGGGGGCGGTGGTTGCTTTGGAACCAACTACTGGTGAAGTTTTAGCCCTAGCTTCGTTTCCAACTTTTAATCCCAATTTTTTTACAATAGAACGAAGTAATAACAAAACTGGTGAAATTCTAACACATGAAAACCAACCTTTATTTAACCGTGCCATTAGCGGAGAGTACCCTTCTGGTTCGACTATTAAACCAGTTATTGGCGCTGCCGCTCTTGAAGAAAAGGTGATTACAACCAATACTACTTTTATTTCCACTGGAGGCGTTTGGGCTGGTAACCGTTGGTTTGCTGATTGGAAAGCAGAAGGGCATGGCGCTACCAATATTTACAAGGCAATTGCTGAATCAGTAAATACATTTTTTTATTTAATTAGTGGCGGCAGCGATGAACGTGAAGGTTTAGGTGCAACTAAACTAGTTGACTATTTAAATAAATTTCATTTTGCCAAGATTTTTGGAATTGATTTGCCTGGTGAAGCAGCTGGCTTGGTGCCCGATCCAGAATGGAAGCAGGAAACTTTTGGCGAACGTTGGTTTCGGGGAGATACTTATAACCTAGCTATCGGACAAGGAAACTTTCTCACTACACCTTTGCAATTGGCAGTGGTTTACTCTGCTCTGGTAAATGGTGGAACTTTATGGAAACCTCATCTTACTAAAATGATTAGCGAAGGACGGAGGGAAACAATTATTAGTCAACCAGAATCACTTGGTACTATTCCTATTAGTAAGGATAATTTAGATATTATTAAGCGCTCTTTAAGGGAGACAGTATTAAGCGGCAGTGCGCGTTCTTTACAAAGCGTACCATTAGCGGCCGCGGGCAAAACTGGTACGGCCCAAAGTAAGCCAGGTTTGGCGCCTCATGCATGGTTTGCCGGTTTTTTGCCTTATGAGCAACCAAAATTAGTTTTAGTGGTTTTGTTTGAAAACGGAGGAGAAAGTTCATCCTTAGCAGTGCCAGTAGCCCTCGAAGTTTTTAACTGGTACGCTACTAATCGGTTATAATCTATTGAAACTTGACAACTAAAAGGTCCAAGAGTATCTTTATGACTATATTTGAATTTTATGAGTTCAGGAGAGACCTATCTAACAAAAGAAGGCTTATTAAAGCTTAAAGAAGAACTAGAGCAGCTTAAAAAGGCCCGCAAAGATATAGCTAACCGTATACAGGATGCTAAGGAGTTAGGCGATCTATCTGAAAATGCTGAGTATACCGAAGCTAAAAATGCGCAGGCGTTTAATGAAGGGCGTATTATTGATATTGAGAATATCTTAAAAAATGCCTCAGTGATAGAAGAGAATAATCATAATGTAACTGAAGTACAAATAGGTTGTCGGTTAAAAGTAGAACAAGATGGGCATGAGCAAGAATTTTCAATTATCGGTTCAAGCGAAGCTGATCCCTCTAAAGGATTAATTTCTAATGAATCTCCACTAGGAGTTGCTTTTATGAATAAAAAAGCAGGGGATGTAGTAGAAGTTGAAGTTCCGAAAGGTTTGGTTAAATATAAAATTATCTCTATAGAGTAATTAACTTTCCGTTAGTATATTTCAACCACTCCACTTCGCCAATAGGTGAACCATAGAAGATGGTGGTTTTTGAATAAAAAAAGTCGCCGCGTTTGTTATTTGCGACGACGCATTGAAATAAGTGTTTTTGAATCTGTGTTTACTTTTTGTAGAAAATAACGATAGAGCAGTAGATAGTTGAATCTTTTATAACCGCACTAATGACATTACGAGCGATAATGCTGACCTTATTTTTAATAAGCCAACTGTTTACTTCTTTTTCCAATTCACTGAAATCACCATTATCGGCACCGTGAGTAAAGATTTTTATCAGTTCCATAATTTATTCCTTATATTGATTTGATGTATGATAGATTGCCTTAAGGGTTATAGGCTTTATTTAAGTACTCTGTTTTTGATATCTTACTATGTTATTTATTTTTGTCAAGAGATAAA
>JBDRTU010000032.1:0-32402 GCA_043823825.1 Patescibacteria group bacterium | reverse complement strand
AATACAATTCCCGGCTTTACTTCTATTAGTATGTACCCAAAATTATGGGCCGCTTCTGGTTTATCATATTCTAAACTATTAGAAAAGCTGATTAATCTAGCGATTGATCGTTGGCAAGAAAAAAAACAGCTTAATACTTCGTATCAGCCAAAAAAGAAATGGTATCGCTAAGCTATGGCTAATGGTGGAAAAAAAATAATTAATAAAAAGTTTGCCAAATCTTCTTTTCGCTTACCGCAAATGGCGACTCAATTAGCGCAGCAATACAATGTCAAACCAGTGTCCTGGTGGCCCCGCTGGCGTTTCAGAATATTACTGCTTGTTTTTTTTGCAGTTATTTTTGGCTTAACCTATGCGCCGATTTTCCGTATCCAAAATATTATTGTTGATAATGTGTCCTCTAAATTAACAAGGGAGCGTATTTTAGAAATTGTGCAAAATTATACTGGTGAGCGAAAATACTTTATTTTACCGCAAAATAATCTATTACTATTCAGCCCTAACGCAGCAATCCGAAATCTAAGACAGGAACTTTATATTGAGGAAATAGAATTTGACCGTCACTGGCCCAATGTTTTACGAATTACAATTAAAGAGAATCTAATCATTGGTTTACTTCGACAACAAGAAAGATTATATACCTTAGACAAAAGGGGAGTAGTAATTCAGCAAGTGCCAATTGGTGAAGAAGAGCCAGAACTTACAATTATAGAAAAAGCCAATTTAACAAATGTTAATATTGGTCAAAAAGTAATTGATACAGCAGTAACAGATTTTATTGTAGCCTTAGTAGGGGAGTGGTCTGCCAAAAACGTCCCGGTTAGTATGGATTATTTATTAATTTCAGAAGACAATCTACCAACTTTAACTATTGTGACAGACGAAGGGTGGACTATTTTAGTATCTATTATGGAATCACCAAGTCTACAAGCTGAAGCAATTAGGCGATTAATCACTGAACGAATTAAGGAGGATAGAGCCAACCTTGACTACATAGATGTTCGTTTTGGTAATAAGCTGTTTTTTAAGCTGAAAAATTAAATACCGATTCTACATTTTACGACACTTGGATGTATGGGAACCATAAGCTATTAGAGGTATAGAAAAGCCTCATAGCTAACTAAATAGTTGTTAGTCATAACTATGAGGCTTGGTTTTGATAGAGCTTTATGATTCCTGCTCCCATTGTCCCATTTTGGCAAATTTCTCCAGGCGCCTCTCCACTAATTTATGTGGCTTGATTTTTTTAAGAGCTTTAAGTTCTATTATAAGAATTTTTTTTAGCATCTCCGCTGCTAATGGGAGATCTAGGTGAGCACCGCCATCGGGTTCTGGTATAATACAGTCAATAACACCTAGTTCCAATAAATCTGGCGCTGTGAGTTTTGCAGCATTAGCCGCTTGTTCTTTAAATGCCACGTCTCTCCAACTTATACTAGCTAAGCCCTCGGGTGATATTACTGAATACCAAGCATTTTCAAGCATTAGAATACGATCACCAACTCCTATTGCTATAGCACCGCCCGACGCTCCCTCGCCAATAATTACCACTATAATAGGGACGACAAGCTGGCTCATTACAAACATACTTCGTGCTATAGCTTCAGCCTGCCCGCGTTCTTCGGCCTCCATAGCTGGGTTGGCACCTGGCGTGTCAATCATGGTTATTATGGGCCTTTTAAATTTGGCAGCTAATTCCATTAAACGTCGTGCTTTGCGGAAACCCTCGGGATTGGGCATACCAAAATTTCGATAAACCCGATCTTCAGTATTTCGACCTTTTTGATGACCAATAACCATTACTGGCTCACTGTCTAGCCTAGCAAAACCTCCTACTATTGCTTTATCATCAGCGAACAGCCTATCACCATGAAGCTCAAAAAAATCAGTCATGATATTACTAATGTAATCCAGGGTGTAGGGACGACCTGGATGACGTGCTAGCTGTACTGTTTCCCAACCAGATCGTTTCATATATCCTCCGTAAATTTGTAAATGACAATATTCTACATAAAAGAGTAGTGAAGAGAGCTAATAAAGTCAAATTGATTGGTTAAAATTGTAACCTAGGGGCTTAAATGTTGTTGGATGGTTAGATAATTCATTAAGCAGCGTAAAAGATATATTCTGCGACACTAGAATAATAGTATTTGATACCACCGTGAATATTCCCCTACCTTGAAGCGTATACAAAAAAACTCCGTAGCTGGAATAAACTACGGAGAATTTATAATTAATAGACAGCAATAATTTTATCTTAGTACGGTCCGGAAATAATTACTCTAGTGTTAATCCTCCGCTTTTTTGGCCAAGGATTGTTGTGAGTTGGTCGCGGACTAGTAGATTTAAGGTCTTTTAGACCAATGGCAGGCAAGCGTATCTCTGGATGGGTTTTGATCCAAAATTTTTTTAAATTTGCGTAGTGGAGCTCTTGCTCATGGTCTATATTCTCCCCCGCTATTAGCTCAATGTGTGAGACAATATCTTTTAAGCTGGCTGATAGCTTAGTCAGTTCCTGCTCTTCTTCATCGTTATACACAATCAAAAGTGTATCAATGTCAGCATTAACTTTCGATGTAACTAAATCATTTACTTTGTTTGGAGTTGTTTTGAGTGGTATTTGTATTAAATGTAAACGATACTTTTCAAGCTCGCAACTTAGGAGTTTAAGTAAAAGTAGTTGCAGACTCTCCATTTTTAATAGTTGCCTTCCCAAAATTACCACTTCAATTTTGGTATTTTTTTTCAGCGTCATCTTTGTTTCCTTTCTGATATTTTTTTATTTAAATGAACATTATCAAAACCGCCTATTATGATAGCGAACAAACAGGTTTTTGTCAAGGTTTTATTAAGGTAAATGATCCAGAGGGTCTACTGGTAAACCATTATAACGAATTTCAAAATGTAAATGAGGCCCGGTGGTTAATCTTCCTGCTCCCGAAGTACCGGGTGTACCGCCTACTGCGCCAATTATTTGCCCCTTGGTCACAAAATTACCTTCTACTACATCAATTCTACTAACATGCCCGTAAACCGTAGAAAAACCATTGGCATGTACTAATAAAACATAACTATAACCAAAAGCCGCATCTTTAGCCCGCCCCACTATGCCCGAGGCTGCTGCTTTGATAGAAAAACCTTGAGCAGCCCTAATATCTATGGCAGGGTGTTCAAAATAACGCCGATATGGGTAAGTTGGATCATGAAAATAGGCAGTAATCCCCCGCGCTGGGTTCACAGGCCAAATAAAATTTGTATCATTCAACTGATCAATAGCATCTGGTCCCTGTTGCTGCAATTTACGGCGTAGTTCTGCCTCCAATTGTTTAATTTCACTATCAGCTTCGCTTTGCTCGGTAGCAGATTCGGCAAGGAGATCTTGATAGCGGCTTTCAGATTGTCTGGTTTGCTGAATTAAGTAAGTTTTAGATTGCTTGGTTGCTTCTAGTAAAGATTGCGACGTTTCTAGTGATTGCTTAATATCTAATAATTTTATTTTATTATTTGAAAGATCTTGCTGCTTTAGTTCTAGCTCTGCTTTTAATGTTTGCAAATGGTTTACATTAGCTTGTAAGGTATTTTGTAATTCGCTTAAATAGTTTAATTGATCAAAAAAATCGCTTAAGCTATTATTCAAAATTATAATTTCCAATAGTGAATGCTGGTCAGAGATATATAATTGCCTTATTACTTCTGCCACTTTATTTTTAACATCCTCAATATTTTTATCTTTAGCTTCAATTTCCAAACCAATTGAACTGATTTCTAAATTAACAGTAGCAATATTTAGTTCGTTAGCCTCAATGTCAAGCTCTAGTTGAGCCATCTTGTCATCTAAAACTAACAACTGCTTTTTTAAACTATTAACCTCTGCTTGTTTAGTCGCAATTACTTCCTTATAATCATCTATTTTTTTCTGCAACTCTTCTAATTTTTTTTGGTTGGCCTGAATTTGGTTATTTAACTCTTCCACTGTTTGACTCTGTAAAGACAAAGTCGGCCAAAGCAGTGTGGTAATAATAAGTATTATAAAAAAACAGAGTTTCATAACTAAAATAGTTCCATCGCTTGTTTTAGCCTGGCTAAACTACGTTCTTGCCCCAGTACCACTAAAACCTCGTAAACATCAGGCGATTTCTCCTGGCCAGTCAGCGCTACTCTAATTGGCCATAACAAATCCTTTCTTGAGAACTCTTGCTCTTTAATTAATTGATCTAAGGCAGTTTTAATTGCTTCCAAGCGCCATTCTTTTAGACTTCCCAACACCTCACTCCCCTGCTCTAGTGCCTTTTTGGTGATTTCGGATTTTCTACCTTTAGGTACCAACATTGTTTTACTAACAGATATTTTGTCTTTAAAGAAAAACAAAGCATAAGTAGATGCTTCCTCCAACATTGTTAAGCGCGACTGAAGCATTTGTGAAAGCCTCAAAGTTTGGTACGATGATTTAGGATAAAATTCTTTCAATACTTGGTCAAGATTTTGAGGCGCCATTTTTCTAATATATTGCTGATTAAACCAATTAAGCTTAACTAGATCAAAAATAGCACCAGCTTTTTGCACCCGCTCAATTTTAAATTGTTTGATTAATTCTGATAAAGAAAATAATTCTTGATTGTCTGATGGATGCCACCCTAATAATGCTAGGAAATTTACTATTGCTTCGGCGAAATACCCTTTCTTTTTGTAAGTAGATAACCAAACTATTTCGCCATCACGTCGTTTGGATAATTTAGCTTTCTTATCGTTTAGTACATTGGGCAAATGTGTCCATTTAGGTTCAGACCAAGTGAATGCTTTATATAAAATTACATGCTTAGCAGTAGAGGGTAACCACTCTTCTCCTCTAATCACATCAGTAATTTTCATTATATAATCATCAACCACATTGGCTAAATGATAAGTCGGAAAGCCGTCAGATTTAAGTAGAACCTGATCATCAATTGTTTCATTAGCCACAGTCACTGTTCCATGAATAGTATCGACAAAAGTTGTCTTACCGTCGGGAATTTTTAAACGTAATACATGAGATTTTTGCTCAGTAATTAACTTTTTTACTTCCTCAGCCGACTTAGTTAAACAATGGCGATCGTATTTGGTGGGTTGCTTATTAGCTTGCTGCTTTTTTCTTAACTCAGCCAACCGTTCAACTGAACAAAAGCAATAATAAGCGTGACTATTATCTAATAATTTCTCGGCATGTTTTTTATATAAGTCTAACCGCTCCGATTGAATATAGGGTTGGTATTTACCTCCTAGATCAGGACCCTCGTCCCATTCAATCCCGAGCCATTTTAAATCATCCAATAATCTTTTCTCACTCCCCTTTACATAGCGCTCCTGATCAGTATCCTCCAATCGTAAAACAAATTGTCCTTTATTTTGTTTGGCAAATAAATAATTATAAAGGGCGGTTCTCGCGCTCCCAATATGTAATTCACCTGTTGGCGATGGTGCAAATCTAACTCGTATCATTATTTTTAAGCTAATAGTTTAGTTAATTCATTTTTTACTAGTTGAGTAAATTTTCTACGAAGCGGAAATACTGCTTCTACCAAATCTTCAATAGTTACCCATTTATAATTCATTGCTTCCTTTGGATTTAATTTAATTTCTGAATCAGTTCCAGTAAATCTTAAATAAACAGGGGTCTGTTCTTGGCCAATATAATCATCAGTCTTCACAATACTTTTAGGGAAATTATAGTGGTATTTAGTTTCACTAACTTTGAGTAATCGTATACTAGCAACTCCAGCTTCCTCACTGATTTCTCTAATGCCCGCAGTTTCAATTTTTTCATCACCATCAATTCCACCTTGTGGCAATTGCCAATGACCAGGTGATTTGGAGCGCTCTATTAAAAAGACTTTATTTTCGCTATTCACCAAGCAGATTGATACATTAGGCCTATAGCGCTTTAAAGCATCTCTAGAGCCAATTTTAAAGGTTTTAAGGGCCTTATATGATGGACCATAGTCTGATAATACGCTGTGAATTAAGCTAAATTCGTTAATTTCAAAGGTTAAGGGTTTAAAGTGGATATTGGGCAAAGAAATCGGAGTTTTAACACGAGCCAGTGTAAAATGCGGCGTTTTAGCACTTAGCTGATTTAATTTTAAAGTTTTTAATTCTTTTACTAAATTTTTTTGTAGTTTGGTAAAATTAATGTCAACTTTGGTATGAACTGCTAGTACTCTAGGATTGGTGGCAGACGGAATTAGTTGGAAATTTCCTAGCGTAATCTTGGCACGGCTGATATTAGTAGCTACTTTCTCCCCTATTTTACAAAGTCTTGCAACTTGGTCCAGTGCCACCTCACCAATAAACACCAAGGTTAAATGCAAATTCTGAATCTCAACTAATTTAGCTGGCAAAGTTTTTAGCCAAGGAGAAAGTTCTTGCACTCTCCGCATTACTAATGGCGGTACATAACTGCCAAAAAAAAGTCTCATTGGATTAATTATAACATTTTTACCATTCTTTTACCAGTTGAATCAGATTATCGTTTGCTGTATAATTATCATATATGAAAAAGGCTAAAATCGCCTATTTTTTAATCCTAATACTAACTTTGATTACTCCTGTCTCGCCCTTGGCTGCAGCGGCAGATTTTAATCCAAATTATATCTTATCAGATCAGGATTTATTTGATTACCAATCCCTAGATTTAAATCAAATACTAAAATTCATGCAAGATAAAGGTAGTACGCTTACTACATACGTTGATCCTATTACCTCAATGGTGTCAGCGGATATTATCAACCGCGCTGCTCAAGAATACAGAGTTAACCCTAAATACCTCTTAGCACTACTCCAAAAGGAACAGAGTTTAATTGAGAATAAATCACCATCTACTAAAAGATATGACTGGGCTACTGGTTATGGAATTTGCGATAGTTGCAGTATGGATGATCCTAAACTTATTAAGTATAAAGGTTTTTTTAACCAAGTATTTGCAGCAGCTAAATTTGCGCGGCTGTTAAATGATGAAGATCTGAAGGAAACTGGTAAAACGTTTAGTGGTTTTGGGCCGGGCATTAGCAAGGTTGTAGATGGTACTACTGTTATACCAGCTAATAATGCTACGGCAATTTTATATACCTATACCCCACATCTTCAAGGTAATGAACTTCTCTTGGCTATTTGGAGTCGATATTTTTCACGCAGTTACCCAGAAGGTTCGCTGCTTAATGTGGAAGGACAAAAAGAGGTTTGGTTAATTCAGAATGGATTTAGGCGACAGTTTGGTTCACGAGCAGTTTATTTATCATATTATCAAGACCCTAAATTTGATCGTGTGTTAAATATTAGTGAAACAGAGTTAAAAAAATATCCTGAGGGTAACAAAATTATCTTTCCTGTTTATTCATTCTTACGATCACCCAAAGGGACGGTTTACCTATTACTACCCAATGATGTAATTCGCGGCTTTGCTTCAGGTGAGGCGTTGCGACAAATCGGAATTAATCCAGAAGAAATTGAAGATGTTACTTTTGATGATTTAGCCGCCTATAATGAAGGAACGCCAATTACTGTTGAATCTAAGTACCCCACTGGTACTTTAATACAAGACACTAAGTCGGGGGGCATTTACTTTGTTCAGGATGGTGCCAAGCACCCCATTTTTTCAAAGGAAATATTAAATTCCAACTTTAGTAATCGTAAAGTAACCAAGCGACTATCTCCAGAGGAATTAAAAGAATTTGTTACTAGTGATCCAGTGCTATTTAAAGAGGGTGATTTAGTAAAAAATGAAATTGACCCAACTGTTTATGTTATCTCTAATAAAAAGAAAAGACCGATTGGCTCAGAGGAAGCTTTTAATAAGCTTGGTTTTAAATGGAATCATATTGTAGTGACTAATCAGGCGTCCTTAGGGTTGCATGAAACTGGTGAACCAGTGTTAAAACCTTTTTAATGATTTATGCCGGTCGTCTTTGCTGGCATTGTGCCCAACTCTCCCCTGCTGTTACCAGGTTTAACGCCCGAGGTACAAAATAATGTAGGTAAAACTAATAGAGCCTTGGCACGTTTATCAAGTATGCTCAAAGCTTCTAAAGCTGAGGTTCTTTTCATTGCGGCTGAGCATTCTTTAGTAGATCAAGAGTATTATTGGTTGTTGCAGAGTAATAAATTTCCCACCAATTTCAAAGAGTATGGTGATTTAATTACCACTAGGGAATTTTTGGTAGCCACTGGCTTTATTCACGCTTTAAAAGAAAGCCTAGAAACAAAAATTTCTTTACCCTTACGCACACCCAAATTTTTACCCAACAGTATAGCTGTACCGTTAATTTATTTTAACGAGACCTTGCCGTTGGTTCCTCTTGTTTTACAGCCAGGATGCTCGCCGGAAAATTTGCGCTCGGTTGCTAAATATATTTCAGAATATTTTAGCAGTAGCTCTATAAAAATAGCCGTTTTGGCTGCTGGTTTAATGTCTCAAGGCCAACTCGGCGACCACGCCGCTGAGCAAACGGTATTTAATTCAGCTTTTACTAATATCATCAAGAAAAACGATTTTACTGATTTGTTAAATATAGATTCAAAAATGAGAAATCGAACTGGTGAAACATTAGTATCCCCCTTGTACTTAATCGCTAGATTAATACCAAGTGATAAATTAAATTCATCAATACTATCACTGGAAACAGCTGTCGGGCACACTAATCTAGTAGTACATCTGAATTGGTAAAATTTATGTCCCACTCTTCCTCCTCGCCCTATGTCGCACAAGTGGCTTTATTAGTGCGTTTGCCTCGCCAGCAGGATTTTTTTGATTACCTAGTACCCAGTGAGTTGGCCAAGATGCTACAGGTCGGCACTTTAGTAGAGGCGCCTTTTCGCAACACTAGCAAACGAGGAATAGTGATATCAATTAAGCGGAGCAGTAAATTCACTAATTTAAAAACCTTAAACAAAATACTGGCTCAACAAATTATTACGCGCCAGCAACTATTGTTGATAAAAAAGATGTCTGATCATTACGCTGTGTCATTAAGCAGCGCTTTACTGCTGGCATTACCTGTTTTACCAACTAACAAATTTAAACCGTTTATTAAAACAGAAACTACACCAAAAACTGAACTAATTAAACGCTCTAGTACTTGGCTGCTTGTCTATCATCACCAGCTTAACAAAACCATGTTTCTCTTAAAAATGATTGACCGAGTCGTAAAGCGCAGCCAGCAAATATTAATTTTAATTCCTGAAATACGATTTGGTACAAGTTGGCTTACTAATCTTAAAGACCAAGCTGTAGTATGGCACTCAGAACTTAAAGTATCAGAACAGCAAATCGCCTGGCAAAAAATTGCCTCGGGCCAAACTCTGGTGATTGTTGGAACCCGTTCATCTTTGTTTTTACCCTTTACTAATTTAGGTGGTATTATTGTTGATCAAGAAGAGGATGAAAATTATAAACAATTTGATCAAAACCCGAGGTATGATTCTATAGAAGTGGCGGGCTGGTTAAAAGCAATTCACCATTGTTCTTTAGCTCTTGTTTCAACAGCGCCTCGTTTAGAAGATTGGTGGAAATCTAGTAATGGTGTATTTAAACAGCGAGTGATCGATAATGCAGTTACTCAGTCACTGCTAAAAATAATTGACTTAAAAGATGAACAAAAAAAAGGAAATCGAAGTTTCTTATCAGACGAATTGGAGCAATCTATTACTCAATCAATTAAGAAATGCAAAAAAGTTTTTTTGTATTTAAATCGGCGCGGAAGTCATACCGCAGTAATTTGTCAAGATTGCGGCAAGCTGGCTAGCTGCGATCAATGCCGAAAACCAACTGTTTGGCACTCGAGTCTTGGAAAATTGCTTTGTCACCATTGTAATATAATGAATCCATTACCAATCCCCTGCTCACAATGCCGCGGCACCAACCTCCATTTTATTGGTACAGGTACAGCAGAGTTAGAAAAAAAATTAAGCCAAAAATATCAAACCCGAACCATACTTAGGATTGATAAAGATACGGCATCAAGCTTAACGCCAAAAAAAATTCAACAAGCCGATATTGTCTTGGGTACAGCTATGGCTTGGCAATATATTAATCTTGCAGACTTTGAATTAATTGGCGTTGTTTTAATTGATGGTGAATTAGCCATACCAGAATTTAGAGCTGGTGAGCAGATTTGGGCTTTACTGCGTCGGATATTAGCGCACAAACCCAATCAACTTTATATTCAAACCTATCATCCCGAGATCCCCGCCCTTAAGTATTTGCGCACCAACTGGCGCTCTTTTTTCACTGACTTGTTAAAAGAAAGAAAAATTTTTAATTGGCCGCCCTATATTGAATTAATCCGTTTAACAACACGAGCCGAAACAGAACGGCTGGCCTTAAATAAAATACAAAGAGTTTACAGATTATTAGAGCAAATGTTCAAGCGAGACAGTCGCGTACAAATCAGTAAGCCTTACCGTGATTTGTATATTCTTGTGCGCGGTAATTACACTTATCACCTTTTACTTAAATACCAACGTGGCTTTAACCCTAAAGCTCTCTGGTCTGAATTACCCAACGATGTTATTATTGACAGACATCCAAGATATATCCTATCTTGAAATATCAAAATTTATATTACTTATGCTTCAATTAATCACACTACCAAACCCTATTTTACGCCAACGTGTAACAGAAGTTCCTTTACCACCTAGTCAGAAGATAATTGATTTAATACCCCAGATGTTTAGCGCGATGGAGAATTATCAAGGCATTGGTTTAGCTGCTAACCAGATAAATAAAAGTATTTCTTTAATGGTTATTGCGACTAGTAAAGGCCCCCGAGCTTTTATTAATCCAAGAATTCTTAAGCGATCTTGGTCAAAAGATCAAATAGAAGAAGGGTGTTTATCTATTCCCGGCGTTTTTGGCCAAGTGCGCCGCTCAACCAGAATCTATGTCAGTCACCTTACCGACCAAGGTAAGGTAGAAAAGGTGTGGTATGAAGGAATGATGGCACGGGTATATCAGCACGAAGTAGATCATTTAAATGGTGTATTATTTATTGATCAAGCTAAAATCATTACCCAAGGGCAGGAATTATTAAAACAATATGAGCGAACTTAATTATGTATTTTTCGGTACTTCCCGCTTTGCCAGTATAATTTTGTCAAAATTATTACAGGCCAATCTAAAACCTGCTTTGGTAATAACGGTGGCTGGTAAGCCGACAGGTAGAAGTCAGAACATAAAGAGTTCTGCGGTTTTGGAGTTAGCACAAAAACATAAATTAGCAATTAAAGAAGTGATTAACTTAAAAAAAGACGAATTAATTTCCGAACTTAAGGCACTTAACTGTTCCGTTGGCGTTTTAGCAGCTTTGGGTAAAATTGTACCCCTCGACTTATTAAACAGTTTTCCTAAAGGCATTGTTAATGTTCATCCCTCGCTGTTACCAAAATATCGTGGCCCCTCCCCTATTCAAACCGCCTTGCTCAAGGGAGATCAAGAAACAGGAATAACTTTGATGATGCTTGATAAAGAAGTAGACCACGGACCCATTATTGATCAACAAACAGTATCAATTAACAATAATGAGACCAATATTGAATTAGAGCAGCGACTGGCAGAGTTAAGTGGTAATTTACTGATTAAGGCATTACCAGATTATATTGCAGGAAAAATTGAACCCAAAGAGCAAGATCACTCTCAGGCGAGTTTTTGTGCAATGATTCAGCGTGATGATGGTAAGGTGAATTGGAGTAAGTCGGCTAAGAAAATCTATAACCAATGGCGCTCCTTTACCCCTTGGCCGGGGATTTTTACTACTTGGCAAGGCAAGCGATTGAAATTAATTAAAATAAACCTAACCAACAATCAATCGTCCGAACCCGGTTTAGTAATAGTGGACAATAATAGTCTGCAAATAGGTTGTGCTGATTACTTTTTGCAAATTACAGAATTACAATTAGAAGGCGGAAAACAATTAGCGGCTGGGGACTTTCTCAAAGGCCACGCTAACATCAATAAATCACAGCTTCCCTCTTAATTTTTGAAAAAACAAATCAATTAGACAAGCAAGTAAATACCAATAAACCAAACCAATAAAAAAACCAAAAAGCATATAAAATATATCAACAGCCGATAATACTATATCGGTCACTCCTTTGGGTATAGTAATTATTTGGATAAAATAATGCGGTGACAAGATATTTTCTACTAATATAAAAAATTTAGAATTAGTTTGTGTAACAATCGCACGAACAAAAAAGCTACTGAAGAGAAATATAATAAAGAGCACCCCCTTTGTTTTTGTCGGCTTTAGAAATTGTTTAATTAATTGCCTCATATACACAAACACATGGACAGAGCATGCCAGTTACTTTCGCGATTACATCTTTATTATGGTATTCCTTTGGTATATCCAGAGAATTAAATACTTTCCCTCCTAAGCTAATACATTCTTGGCTAGTCATTTCTTTGGTGGATGAATATGGTTGTCGATTTAACAAGTAAAAAATACCACTAATGATGATAATGACAATCACTATAGTAATTGTTATCCATAAAAAAATACGCTTGCGCATATATTAAATATACTCTCTTTCTGTAAAAAAACCACCTAGCAAGAACGTAAACGTTCCAGGCACTGGGGAGGTTGTGGAAATATAGCGGGCCCGAGTGAATGAAGTTGGAACTTGGTTTATGGGGGATATTGGGCAATAGGCTCTTAATCAATCAATGAATTTGAATGTGAAGAGCATCTGGTCAACGAGCAACTTATCTGCCTCTCCTATAGCTTGCTTAGAGCCCACGCTAAGCAGGTACTCGAAGTTTCCTCGTATAAAGGCAAAATATTCGAAATATGATGTCATAGTTTCCGGCTCGCTTATCTTCTCAATAGCCATTATGGCAGGAACGCCGTGGAAGGTTGTTGATTCACGGGTAGCCACACTGTAGGTATCGATAGTTTTGGCGACAAACTGCTCCAATGAAGGATTATCTGTTCTACTTACTTGAATCGCTACATGTAATAAGGCGGCATCGTGCGTGAGGTAGAAAACCACCCTATCATTACTCTCGCTCGCTTGAAGAGAGGCAACAGGTGGATAGTCAATTTGGTAACCATACTCTTGATTAGGGTGGATTGCCCAGCCGCTGATCGTCGAAATCCTTGCGGCCGCATCACTGCTGAAGCATATATTATTTCGGCACACTAAACTACTAGGAACAGGTGAGCATTTGTATTCACATCTTATCACAGTGGCCATCATGTACTTTCTCGCGGCTTCATATACGGCGCGGTAGTTACTATCTTTGTTCACTGTCCACCAACACCCAAACGGACAACCAGGAGAATCAACTACTATACAGTCACTATCTCGTGAGCAATAATTTAGGGGGCTAATTCTGTTCTGAATTTGCTCTTCCCCCCATAATGGTGAACTAGATGGTGAACTAGTCACAAAAACATACATTAAACCAGCTAGTACTACTGCAATTAAAGAAATCGTTACCACTGCACCGAGATAAATATATCCTTTTTGATTCATATATTAATTATACTCTATTTCAATTTAAACAAAACTCACCCTTTTCAGGTAGTTAAAATATCTTATTGACAAAATCTACTGCCAGCATTAAAGTGTAGGCAAAATAGTAAAACATAGTTCACAAAATTAACAACATTTATAGGAGTAAACTCCCATGAGTCGTACTTTAAAAATCTTTATTGCTTGTACCCTAGGTGCCTTTATTGGCTCACTAGTAGCACTCCAGTTCAACACATATCTGTGGTGGATTGGTTTAATCGTAGGTGGCCTTGTTGGATACATTACCTATGACTTCCAGGTTGTGCGAAAAGCCATTGCCACTGCCTGGCATAAAACCTTTGCCTTGGCATCGGATGTAAAATACTGGAAGAATTTTATCCTTTATGCAGGTGCGTGGTTTATGATAGTCTTGTGGATCTTTGGAGTTATTTTCTTGTTAACAAGAGACGATAATGATCCATGGGCTTTTCCTGCTATAGTGATACTCACCTTAACAATAACGTTTAGTATACTGGAAACTGTTTTTCAAGCTCACATGCTTGAACCAAGTACGGCGAAAAAGATAATATACCGTGCAAATCCACTAGCAGTCCTTATCTTCTATCCTATATGGGGTATCTTTATTGCTATTTGGTTTATTCCCAAGACGATTTTCAGATTCTTCGCAGCAATGCCAAAATGGCCTGAGTATGCCTTTGTGGCATTATTTTTCTCCGTAGCATATGTAGTGGTGTTCGTATGGGACGCCTGCTCATTCGTCAAACGGGTCTTTTGGAACATTTGCTTATTCACCAAACAGGTCTTTGTCTTGATTCATTCTGACGAAAGATTACTGTGTGGTGTTGATGCAGCTATTGGTGCGGGTATTGGTTATTTTTACAGTAATCCATTAATCGGTGCCTTGGTAGGTGGAATTATCGGAGTCATCGACTATGAGCTTGTATCTAAGCTTTGGCTCAAACTGCCCCAAAAGGCAAATGCAACATAAAAATCAACTCAACCGAGTTCTTCACCGAGCATCATTCTAATCATGGGTGATGCTCTTTTTATTTACCTAAAAACCACCCTCATCCGTCATTCGTCAACTGGCGAAGGCGGAGGTGGTTAAATATGACTGCGGACGAATTAAGTAGAAGTTACATCTCTTTGCTTCGCCGTTACCCAAAATCCTAGATATTTTCCAAACAATAATCTGGTTTGGGCCTCGGTAGCAGGGATTGAGCCAAAAATTAACATGGTTAACGGGAACAATATCCACTGCAACATCATAGTGAGATACGACCAATAGCTGCGCTTAGCCGGGCGGGGCGGAAGTAAAATAGTGGATAAGACAGCGCTTAAAACTAAACCAAACATTGCTAAGCCCATTAACCACTGCAGAGTAATTGGCGCATTGTGAGCAATTAGATTGGCTCCTTCCCCTTCATTTAAAAAATAAAGCGGCAATCTTCCTAGTAAAAAAATTATCATTGGAGCAGTTGCCCAAGAATAATACCCTTCAAGCATATTCCATAAATATCTTAATTTTTTGACAAAAGGAATTGATCTTTCCCATAAAGAATACATAATCAAGTATGGTAGATTTTCCGCGCCGTAAGCCCAACGTCGTTGCTGTTTGTATTGATTAACCATAGTCTGCCAAAAACTTCCAGTATACACAGTATCCATTGAAATAGGGATATACATTGGTGTTACTTGATAATCACCCCTATAATGCACAAAACATTGCCAGAAAATCCGAGAATCTTCCGAGACAATATCATTTTGCCAAAAACCAACATCCACTAAAGCTTGCCAAGGCATAGAGTGGGAAGAAAAAGTAAACAACCTTTCTGGTCTTGCCATATCAGAAAGCAGCCAAAAAGTGGTAGAGTTAGCCACCACTCTAGTAATAGGGTAAGACTCCCACATATTATTATTATAAAGAGCCACTGGTTGATAGCTTGTTCGTAATGGATTGGGATGTGTTAAAAATTTATGTGCTAAATAGGCAAAATACATTGGATGTACACAACTATCAACATCCAAAGTTGAAACTACAATATCTTTGTATGGAATTTTTAATGAATCGATTAATTCTTTTACCCTCTCCCCTGCCCAATGAATATTAGAACCCTTACCAGCAATCTCTCCTACTATATTGTCGGGGTGAACTGTAACTAGGAACTTATAAAATTTATCGCCAAATTTTTCTTTTATAATCTCTGCCGCTTTAATAAATTCCAATCGGTCTCGTTCTTCACCTGCTAAAACAACTATCATTTTGTCCAAGGGGTATTTCGCTTTTACTAAAGCATTAAAAGAAGACTCTAACACCGCCATTGGTTCACGATAAGTTGGTAAAACAACTAAATGATAAATATTATTAAAACGCGGCAAGTTTTTCACTTTTTCAACCCAATCCATCTGCACATCATGGCGATACTTTTTCCATGACATTAAAACATGAATCATAATATAAGCTACTCGCAACAGCCAATATAAATCAAAAACAATAATAAAATAAATCGCCCACAACGGGTGCCACATAGATATCATGATCGCAGCGGCAAAAGTTGACCATACTAAAATACCTGGGATCATTTCACAGGCACGATAAACCTTCTTTTTAGAAATTTTGTCTAACCACATATAATACTCCACCCTTTGGCGGATCAATCTACTACCGATTAAAATAACTCCTAATATGAATCAGGCGCGGGTGGCGGTGGAGCGCTTTTCCTGCCAATTGTAGATACGATTAGCAGAATTAAACCCACCCCAGTAATAACCATTGCTAATAATTGCCAATAATCAGTTAAAGTTAAAATACCGATGATGCCTAGAATTAATAAAACTATACTAATCCATAATTTGGTTGACATAATTCACCTCCTTTTCAATATTATTCCTTTTTACCAATACCTATTTTTTCAAAGGCCCTCAGCACTTCTAACGGTATTGCAAAAATAACTGTGTTTGACTGATCAGAACTTAAATCATTAAGAGACTGCAGAGTTCTTAAATGTAAAGCTCCGGGCGAATTGGACATAATAAGAGCAGCTTTAGCCATATTATCAGCAGCAATAACTTCACCTTCAGCTTTTATTATAACTGCTCGCTTTTCCCGTTCTGCTTCGGCTTGTTTACCAATTACTCGTTTCATTTCTTCTGGTAAAGTAATGTCTTTAAGATCAACAGAGTTTACCTTAACTCCCCAAGGATCAGTTAATTTATCAACTATTTCCCGAATACGTTCAGATATCTTATCTCGGTTGGATAATAATTCGTCTAATTCCACCTCACCAACCACGTTACGCATAGTAGTTTGTGCTAGTTGTGAAATAGCAAAAACAAAATCTTCTACCTCTAAAATAACCTTTTCTGCTGACGAGGCTTTGTAATAAATTACGGCATTAACACGTACAGAAATATTGTCTTTGGTAATTGCCTCTTGATCAGGTACATCTACTGCCCTAACACGCATATCTACTTTTTTGTAAGATTGAAAAATTGGAATTACAATGCGCCAACCTGGATTCATAATACCCGTGTATCTTCCCATAGTAAATTTTACCCCGCGGTCGTACTGGTTGATTTGTTTAATTGATATTAAGATAAGAAAAACAACAAAGAATACTGCATAATACATATGATTTGATCTTACTAATTAAGTATCTAAATTATATCACTTGTTTAGATTAATTAAAAGCTCTAGTTTATTTCTTAAAAAGATAAACAGCTCCTAGTATCGCGGCATCATCCCGCAACTTAGCCTTAGCTATAGTAAACTTAAAACCTTGTAAGCGAAACTGTTTGGTTAATGAAGTTACAAATTTTCCCTGTCTAGCTTTAGTTACTCCCCCACCTATCACTAATTTAGTAGGTTGATATTTTTTTAAAATCGGTGTTAGTTTTTCCACTAAAAACACTTCCAATAGACTACCTACGGCTTTACTCTTTATTTTTTGATATTCTTTTTCCCATTTTTCTGGATATTCAAAACGCTTTATTAATTGAATTTTACCGTTTTTTCCAAAAGCCCTACCTATCCCAGTCCCTAAAGTAATTACCAATAAACTTTTGGCCCTAAACCCAGCACCCTTTAAGTACTCTCCTCTGGCATAAGCTCGGGCATCATTGTCAATTTTTAACTTATGGAAGCGTGAAAAAATAGTGCGAAAATCAAAATTTTTCAAAAACAACATGTTAGGGCTGTATTTCAGTGTTGTGCCATATACTACTCCGGCTATTCCAATCCCAATATGCGTCACTCGTTGATTGGTTTTACCGTAATAAGTTACTAAATTTCTTAATGTTTTTACAAATTGCTTTTGGCTTTTGGGAGTAGTTAAATGACGGATTTTTATCAGTCTTTTTCCATTCCAAAGACCGGCACGTATTTTAGTGCCACCAATGTCTATGCCAATTACATTCTTTGTATACATATTTTTATTTTATCCAGCGCCAGCGCGGCTTTTCACCTGTTTTAACACAAATTACTATTAGCAAGGCAGTAATTGCCAGTATTCTAAACACTACTTGTTCGATTGGTGAATATTTAAAAAGCAAAACCAAAGCGATGAAATACAAAGCTAAAACAGACCAACCCTCACTCGAAGCTGGTGTCCAACCCCAACCATATTGTTTGGATTTAAACCAATAATGATCCATTAAAATAATTGATTAGTTATTACTCTAACCGCGAAATAAATAAAAAACAACGAGATTAAAACCATAGCAGTATTAGTAAACCAGCTTGGCCGAAAAGGCTTTGCTAACCGAGTGTTATTTAAATAAATAAGCAATGGTGAGTAAATCGCCATAGTTAAACCACCTAGCACTGCTGAAACTACTAACCAAGCCAAAGGTTGTTTTAAGGGAAGCAAAACAGCGCCAGTAATTACCACTGCGGTTACGATAAAATAATAAAGTTTGCTTAATGATGCGTTTTTAAACCAAGAAAAGTAACGTGTGAAAGGGCCTACGCGCGAATTGGTGTATACTATATCGCTGACCATTCTGGTTAAAGCATCTATCACTGTCCACATTACCGAGAACAGCATTAAAGCAGCCATAGCTAAGAAAAGCTTATAACCAATAATCCCCCAACTTTCACCAAAAATATGAGCCTGAACCACTGCTATATCTAAACCTTCGGGGACAATACCCCGTGGTGACAGCACAGCATAAGCATTAACACTTAATAAAAACAAAGCGATAAATCCAATCAACCAAAATATTACTCCTTGATCAATACGAACGTAATTCATCCAGCCGCGCCAATTTTTTATGTTCTCCGGACTAGTATCCATCTTAAAACCAGTAGCAGCTACTGCCTCGGCTTTACCACTTATCGGATTTGTAATACGTCCCACATATTGCCCCATACCAGCTTGTTTGTCGCGATACCATAGTGATAAGCACAAATTAAGCATACCACCAGCCCCTGCAAACACTATGGCGCTTAATAATACATTAATATCAACACCGACCGGTATTGATCCGAAACTGACTACACCAACTATCGCCTGCTTTAAACTGGCCAAATCCAAATTAAAAAAACTAATTATTACCAGTAGCACAAAAAATGTTGGCACTGTAATCTTCAGAGCCGTTTCCAATAAATTGTAAGCCACCCTGCCACTAAAAGATAATACCAAAATTAGCGACAAAGCCAACCAAGCCCATCCTAAGTGCGTACCAAAGCCAAATAATTCCCTTAAGCTAGTACCAATCGCGCTAGCCCAACCCGGCCAAACATATAGCAGAACAGCAGCTCCTAGCCAAAACCAAACTGACCACTTGAGCCAGCGAGCTGAAGAAGTAAAAAATCCCTCACCCGTAGCTAACGAGTGACGTGCTACTTCCTGATTAATAAAATACTGACAAGAAATGCCAACTAACGCCAACCAAAGCAAACTTAATCCATGTTTAGATACTAAATGAGGCCACAGAATCAGCTCCCCTGTACCCATAGCCAAGCCCATTACCACCACACCGACACCTAAAGCCTTAGTCCAAGATGGTGGTTTGGGTAACTTGGCTATTCTCTGTGGTGTATATTGATCCATTTATTTTTTCGCTTGGTGAATCACCCGCTGGGGAAAAGGAATAACAATTCCATTTTTATCAAAAGCAATTTTAAGGCGCTTACGAAGTTCTCCCATTACATCCCATTGCTTAATAGGTTGCGTTTCGCCTAAAATTTTAATCATAATGGCTGAATCAGCAAAGTCATTCACTCGCAAAAACTTTGGCGGCTTAATAATGAATTCTTTCCAAGCCGGATCCTCGGCTATCTCTTGCCCTACTTTGTTTACTACTTTGATTACTTTTTCCAAATCTGAATCATAAGCTATTCCGATATCTAAATTGACTCGCGAAAAATGCTTGGTAAGGTTAGAAGCCTTAGTTACTTCCCCATTAGGAATATGGTGCACTGTGCCGTCTAAATCCCGCAATACTGTTAAACGCAAGCTAATATTCTCTACCAATCCGCAAGTGCTGCCTAGACATACAACATCCCCAACACGATACTGGTTTTCTAAAATAATAAACAATCCGGAAATAACATCGCGAATCAAATACTGACCGCCGAAACCAAAAGCTAAACCAGCTACTCCGGCAGCAGCCAGCATTGGGCCGATATTTACTCCCAACTCAGACAAAATCATCATTACACCAATAGCCCAAACTGATATGCGTAGCGCTCCATCAAAAACCTTGATCAAAGTATCTTCACGTTGCTTTTCGGCGCTTTTAGTTAAAAAATGATCAGCCACTATTAACCGACGAACCGTCCGCTCTATAATTATTTCTCCAAACTTATTAACTAAATAAACAACTATAATAATGCCCAATATTTTAAACCCATGAAGTACGAACCAAGGAGTAATGGTAGTAAGTATTTGTGACCAAGTATTTATCATAATTTTAAAAAGAAGTAAAAGATTAATCAAACTACCTACTATTAATTATATAAAAAATCATACATATTGACAACTCCCTACCGCCACCTTTTCCTATCCACAAACCATATCACCCCGCCTTAATTTTTTAATAAAGTATGTATTTGTACTATATTTATATTTAGGAATTTTAAATCTTGACCAGTTATCTATTTATTGCTAAGATGGCTAAACAAAATTAATTGTAAAACAAACAACGAACAAGGAAAAACAATGAAAACACGGGAATTGGTGATTTTAGCCCTAATGGCGTGCGTGTTAATTTGGATAAGTAATATACTATACGAGATAATATTTACTGCTTATATTTCATGGTCCGAGGTAACTACTAAAAGCTTTTGGGCATGTGTAGGGGTGATATTTTACCTTATAGTAATTAGCCTCTGGGTATTGATTAAAAAAAAATATAAGCAATAAACAATTCAACCCTAACTCCTTTGGATAGTAATTTTCTAGAGGAGTTTCTATATGGGAAAGTTATACTTTTTCTAAATGAATTTCGACCTTAAGAAATAAAAGCTGGTAGAGAAAGGTGGCTTACTTATTTTTCCAGGTTGTGTACTTATCTTTCAACATAACTTTAAAACGTTCCCAAAATACCAGCCGGACTCCTAAAAGCCCTAGACCAATAAAAATAAGCCATGAACCCGGACTTAAGGGTGTAACGAGCGCTGCTATTCCTACGATGATTAAAAGAGCGCCAACAATTTTGTTGGCTGGAGAATTCTTATAAAATACTTTTTTAAACCACTCTTTCCAAATAATCATAACTTCACCTTAACAGATTTTCTATTCCTCCACCATCCCCTTACAATAAAATCTAGAACATTACTTTTTTATTATCAACATCTCTTTAATTTATCTGTGCGAAAAGCACGACATAATTATTCCCGTAGGCCTTGGCACACCTGGGGCAAGTGGTGTAAGAAAAATACAATTTATTCAATTCCTTGCCTTTGCTTTTTACATATTCTTTCATCTCCAGCGACCATTTACCCACATTTTGATAAGAACCTTCAAAAACCTTTGTCAGGAATGCGCCTGAAAGTTTTGCAATCTGCGCTCCCGGGACTTCTTTTACCACATTAATGTAAATATCTGCGCCCCAGAGTGATTTTTCATCAGTCAGCATAAGCTGGCATGGGGTTTTAGCGCCAGCTTTTTCAATTAATTCCATATTTTTAATAATCTTTTTTCCCATATTCAGGGGAATATGAAAAAGACTTGTCACATGGTCGTTAACGAATAATTTGTCCTGCCAGGTTATTTCTTTGTCCTGCCAGGGCTCGGGATTAAACAGCTCGCAACAGCCGGTTGGTTTGATTGTTGATGTATCCATATATTCATTGTTAATTATTACTATTCGCCTATTCACGCGCCTATCCACCTTAGGCGGAAATTAGAGACGGAACTAGATATTGATGTGCATAAGATTGATCATTATATCATTCGCGCCCGCCTAGACTCGCGCTAGTCGAGACTGGCGAATAAGGGCAAGTTCAAAAAAGGTTTTATACAATTTGAGTTAAATATTTAAATACGTATTTAATTACGTACCTCTCTTAAGCCACCAGCGTTTGACTATTGGTAAAGTAAGAGTTGATATTAAATAGCCTAGTGTTGGTACAAAGGCATTCTGCCAAGGATTGTTCGCTTCTATAATACTAAGCCATAAACCAGCCAACACGTAAGTGCCAGCAGTGATAAAGAAACGGCGAGTCCATGAAAGTTCCCAAGCCTTGTCTGCCTCCACCCGCTTGTTACGCTCTTTTATAGCTTCAACATCGTTTTTAAGCTGATTCTCATCCATAAAGCTATTCTGCATCTAAAATAACGAAAAATCAACTATCTAATATCTTTTTGATAAAATAGGACTTTTTAACTGTATAAGTGTCCCGATCATTTTTATATTTCTTCGCCAATTTTTTCTTTAACCGGTTATATTCTTTGACTGCTATTTTATGTTTCCGGAGATAATCTCTAAAAAGTATACAGTTTTTCCAAGATCGCTCATTTAGTTTTACTAGATGAAGATGGTGAGTAATCCCCTTTTTACTACCTTTTACAAAAAGATATCTACTCTTTACCATTCCCGCCCCTTTCGCATATTTATAGCCTAATTTTTCAATAGGTTTAATGCATTTTTTGCATGTGCTAAAATGTTTTACTCCAATGGCGATATCAATTATAGGCTTAGCCATAATCCCCGGAACTGCTGTGCTTCCGATGTGTTGAATATCTTCTACATCACTACCAATAACACTCAACAAGCGCTTTTCTTCGCGTTTATACAACTTATCCCAGTTTGGCTGGTAGCTAACTAATGTAACCTTTTTTCTTAGTAAGCCAATCATTGATTACAAAATTTCTTACCAATTTAAATATGTAATAGTGAGTTGCAGGACAGTTGCGAATGTTACCCAAAGTAAATATGGGATATTTAATAGCGCCAGCCAGCGCAAGTTCTTCCATACTGCCGCCAAAGCCCAAATTAAAGTGGCTACAACAAATAATATATCTATGGCGGCCAAAATATTATTTTGCAAACTAAATTGAATTGGGGTAAAAGCAAAATTAAACACTAAGTTTAATGCAAATGGAAGTGCCACAGTTATAGGGATTTGTTTTTTTAGAGCCTTATAAAACACCGTCCCGTAAGTCAACGCGATGATAATATAAAGCACAGTCCAAACTGGACCAAAAAGCCAAATCGCTGGCGCCCACTCTGGTTTTATTAAACTTTGATACCAATCGTAATTATTCATATTCTTACATTCTCAAGAATGTTGGAATGTCTCAATGAACTTAATAATTTTTCTACCATAGGGTGAAAGGGAGTGCATTACGGTTCTGCCCTGATACTTTTTATTTACCAAACCAGCTTGAACCAGTCTCCTGGTATGCTCTGAGATTGTCTTGAAATTTTTATCCAAATGGTCCGCGATTCCCTCCACGGTAATATTAGTATTCTTGGATATTAAAAGTAAAATGTCAATGCGGCGGTGATTAGCTACCCCCTTTAAATGCCGTTCTAGTTGCTTAGCTGTTTTCATATAACCATTATAGAACATCATTCTTACATTCTCAAGAATATTGGAATGATGTTGCTTGGTTTGCGCGAATTAGAGATAGTTATAACATGACGAGTTAATATTCATGCCTCTCCGCCTTGAGTCGAAATAAATTACTGAATTCTCTTCATAATTTCATTTTAGCACAAAACCACCTAGTAGGAACGTAGAACGTTCCACGCACTTGGAGGTGGTGGAATAAAAAAGCCCATCCTGACGGATGGACTTTGCCCTGACAATAATTGCTAATTAAATTTTGCTGAGTGCAATAAAAAAGGAAATAATGGCGCCACAAACTGCACCTATAGCTGCACCAAAAAGTATACCCTCTCCACCGCCCATTATTCCAAAAATAAGCATTCCCAATATTATACAAATAATAACGGTTATAAGAGCAGGGCCACTGGCATCACTGTTGTCAGTTGGTAATATGTTATTATTTTTTTTATTTAAAGAACTATTATCTTCCATTATTACACCTTTGATTAGTTTTGGTTTTATTTGATTTAAAATTGAACAATTTTATAAGTACATCTTACTCTTAACTAACATAAAGTCAATATTGACAGTTTAAAGATTGCTTCTTCCGATTGATATCGGGATCGCAATGACTTATAACATGTTATATTGCCGATTCCCAAAAAACTTTATTATCGTTAATATGTTTTTTTAAAATTTCTGGAAAAATAATTCCCTTTTGAAGTTGTTCTTTGGTAAAAAGAAAAAATTCAAGATGATCCTCCTTGCTCTCAGTTTTAATTTCCTTAACTTGCACTTTATAAACCAAATTAATTTCGTGGTGCTCAATTCGGTCCTCGGTAAATTTATGTTCTGTACCACCCACGAAACTAATACTTTCTATAACTAAACCCAGCTCTTCTTGAATTTCGCGACGCAATGCTTGCTCTGATGATTCACTAAATTCCACATGCCCACCAGGAAAAAAATAATAATCACTTCCCCTTTTTCGGCAAACTAAAATTCTTCCTTGTTCGTCTATTATTATTGCCCTTACCAAAAACTCAATAGTTTTGTTATTTTCCATGGACTTTAATAGATTTAGGACTACAAGGCGTTAGATTGCTTCTCCGCCCCAGGCGGATCGCAATGACGTACGATAGGGTTCATTATTATTCAGTTGTTTGGCCGTCAAAATCCTCTTCATTAGCTTCGGCTTCCTCTTTGGTTGCGCGCACAATGCCGTCTTTATGATGTGCTGGAGAATAAATTGTGTAGAGCTTTAATTCTTCGCTAGCTGACACATTAATTACATTATGCTCTGCGCCTGCTGGCACTACCATAGCATCGCCATCTGACACATTGTATTCTTTATTATTAATAATGACTTTACCGCTCCCCTGCTCAAACCTAAAAAACTGATCATTATCAGCATGCACTTCCATGCCAATTTCCTCATTTGGCTTTAAACTCATTAGCACTAATTGGCTATGTTCGCCTGAATATAACACTTTACGAAAATTAGTATTTTCCGTTGTCAACTTTTCAATATTATCCTTGTATCCTTTTTTCATAAGTATATTGGTTAATTGTTAAGAAGTTCTTTAATTATACAATTAATCGTTAGTTCAAGGCAAAGATTAAGGCTTTTACTTTTTAAGAATTAACTCAAAAATCCTATGTGAATGAGGTCTTTCAGCCCTTAAGTCATTGCTAAAAAACTCTTTTTGTTGAAAAATTTGGAACTTTTTACTATAAGTTGAAAGTATGTCCACTTTTTTATGAAATTCTTTCTTTTCTCCTGTAGATATTATTTTTGTATCAAGCAAAAGCCAAATAAAAGCCACGCCATTCTTTTTTAAAACTCTAAAAATCTCAAGAGCGGCATTTTCTAATGGAATAAAGTTTAAAACACCACCACAATAGATAGCGTTAAAGAATTCGTTATTAAAAGGAAGTTCTTCTATATTCCCAACTAATAAATGCAGGTTTTTTAATTGGCGTTTTTTCTTAGCTTTTTTTATTCCCACTTCTGAAGTGTCAATCCCCCAAACTTCAAAACCTCTTTCAGATAAAAAAACAGAGTTTCTTCCAGAGCCACAACCAGCATCTAAAACTTTATATCCTTTTTTTAAATACTTGATAAATTCTAAAATCTGCTTAGACAGTCCTTTTTCCCAATGGGCTCCTTTTTTGTATATTTTATTCCATCTTGATGTTTGTTTCTTTTTAGCAATCATATTTAAATTATAACAAAAATCAAAACTTTTAGCTCGGTTATAAACAACGAAACTCAGACTTCCGCCCAAGGCGGATAAACTACGCATGATCCTGCCTCTCTTGTACAAAAAACTGTCCGTCTTGAACAAAATCCGAACGCTGACTTTTGATAATTTTCGCTCGGACGGGCAAAAAGGAAGGAGGTTGGGGGGAAGGAATTTTTGCCCGCCCGAGCGAGGCGGGAAACCGAAACTTTACAAATTGGCTGGGGGACATAGATTCGAACCACGATATCCATCTCTCCCGTACAAAACTGGGGAACCTGGACTCGAACCAGGATACCCACCTCCAAAGGGTGGTGTCCTACCATTAGACGATTCCCCAATTCTATACGGGACGGGCACCGGGTGGTGTCCTACTATTAGACGACCAGCTTCGACTAGACGTCGAGTCTAGGCGGGTCCCCCATCACAGAAGCTACTTATGGTAATTTAATTTATGTTTTGCGTCAAGATTGCTAAATCAATAATAACAACTTGACTAAACTCTAGCAAGCAATTAAGATGTTTTAAATATTTAAAAAACAACAAAATCGAATTATTTACAATTTGGAGTTAAAAATGATTACAGCCATAACTGTTGTCTTGGTTATTATTTCATTAATTTTACACGAATTGGCTCATGCCAAAGCCATGCATAAAGCCGGCATTAAGCTGGAATTAATTTCTATCGGCATTCCCTGCCCTTTGAAAATTAGATTCTATTTGCCAAAGTTATGGGGTGGGGTCTGGTTACAATTTACGCCTTTACTAATAATGGCTTATGTCAAACCAACGCAAGGCGGTATGCTTAAACTTATTAATCTGGATTATAAACAGACAGCAGATATTGCCGGCGCCGGTCCGCTGACTAATATAATCTTCGCTGCTATTTTGTTACTAATCGGTAGATTAATATATGAGGAGCAGAATTTGTGGCTGGTTATTTGGAGCGTACCAACTTTGGTCTTAGTTTCTATTCCAATTATATTTTTTTCCGGACGCCAGATTATTTCACGGTTTGTTTTATTACCCTTGGGTATAGCGGCCACTATTTTTCTAATCTGGGGATTAATTACCACACCTCTAGAAACAGTCACAGGTCCAGTAGAAATTTGGGGGATAATCAGCCAGTCAACTAATCTAGGCTCGGCTATGATTAATGCCGGTTTAATATCGCTTAGTATTGCTCTTTTTAATATTCTGCCCATTGGTTCATTAGATGGTGGAAAAATTATTGAGGCTATTATGCGCCGCTTGAGTAAAAGGAAAATGGTTTATGGTGTTTACCAGTCGGCTACTATTTGGCTATTTCTGGCGTTGATTATTTTTGCCATTATTTCCGATTTTATAAAATAAATATAGCGAAACCTAACAATCCCCTACATAAAAATCAATAGGGGATTTTTTATTAAACTAAAACTCTGGCGTTAGACTTTCAAATACCGGCGCATAGCAACAAAAGACGCCAATATATTCAGCACTGCTGCTACTACAAACTGCAGACTAAAAAATATCAAGCCACGCGCTTTAAAATATTCCACAATGCTGAATTGATGACCGTCAAACAAGCTGCCAATATACGGCTCCAGCCAAGCTAGGGCAGTGTAAAAAATTATTGCAGTTATAACTGTAGCTACAAAAGCGTACAATATGCTTTCTACCCAAAAAGGTGCGCGGATAAACCAGTTGGTAGAACCAACTAGCCGTTTAATTTCTATTTCCTGACGATGTGTATAAATATTAATACGAATAGTGTTGAATACTACGAGCAAAGCGATCACTAAAAAGATTAAGCTAACTATTAATCCACCTTTTTCAACTTTGTTTGATAAGTCAGCAACTCCGGCGATTACCTGTCGAAAATCGTCAAAACGGGCTTCTTGGATTAAACCCTCATGATCCCCTTCTTCTAATTGAGTTAAAATCGCTTGATAGCCTTCTTCGGAATATGCTTTAACAGTAAGACTGGCACCTAATGGATTCACACCTAAAAGAATTAACGCCTCGCCAATCTTTTCATTATCCTGATATTTTTCTTTAAATTGCACCAAGGCTTCGGCTGACGAAGTATACTCTACCGACTTAACGCCAGCTAAAGTTTCTAATTCTGATTTTAAGCCGAAAATATCGCCTTCGCTTAAATCTGGTTTTAAATAAATACTAACATCTATTTTTTGCTCCAAGCTTTTTAAAGCCTCACCCGAAACAACTGTCACCGCGCCCAAAGCGCTTATTGACAGCAAACTTAACACTATGATAGTCACAGTTACTAAAGTAAGCCAAAAATTTCTAAAAAAACTCTGGAAGCCGAATTTTATGATTCGGAAAAATGATAGCAACATAATTTATAACATATAACGACCATGCTGTTGGTCAGAAGTAATTTCTCCCTGATGCATAGTCACAACTCTTTTTTTAAGCATATTAACAACTTCCCGATTATGCGTTACTAAAATCACAGTGGTGCCAAATTCATTAATCTTTTGTAGTAAATTAATAATCTCTTTGGTATTAATTGAATCCAGGTTACCCGTCGGTTCATCAGCAATTAAAATTTTGGGCCGGTGAGCCAGGGCCCTAGCAATTGCTACACGCTGCTTTTCTCCGCCAGAAAGAGATCGCGGCCACTGATGGCTGAAATTTTCTAAACCTACAATTTTTAATAGTTGCGGCACTACACTATTAATCCGTTCATTACTAGCGCCAGAAACCTCCAAAGCAAAGGCGATATTTTCAAAAACAGTTTTACGCTCTAATAGTTTGAAATCCTGAAAAACTACGCCGATTTGCTTTCTAAGAATTGGAATCTCGCGCGCCCTAATTTTGGTAATATCCCAACCACCAACAATTATCCTGCCTTGAGAAGCTTTTTCTTCGGCAATCAATAGTTTAACCAAAGTAGTCTTCCCAGCGCCTGATTGACCAACAATGGAAACAAACTCGCCATCTTGAATAACCAAGTTAATATCTTTAGCAGCTACAATGCTACCAGGATAAAATTTACCAGCGTTGCGAAATTCAATTAGACTCATACAATTAAAGGTCTTAATGTTTGCGTATTTAGCTTGGCTCTTTTATACTTAATCTTTGATTTGTCTAAAGAGATATAGTTGATCATCCTTTGTTGTTAATCTTAGGCGGGATTAGTACAATGGTAGTATGCATCCTTCCCAAGGATGAGACGCGAGTTCGATTCTCGTATCCCGCACCACGTAGGAAAAGTCAAAGAGTTTTGGTTCGCCTCGCTTCGCTCGGCGACTAATTTGTATTCAATTTTGGGGGCAAAAACGAATTGGCGGTTTCGCAAAATATGGTTCGAGCCGATGTTTTTTAGAAATGTTGGCAATTCGGAAAGATTATTCCCTCCAATCAATTTCGCGGCTTGATTTAAGGATTTTACAAACTCACGAGCCGGTTCGAGCCAAGACAAACCTTTTGTCTCAAAGTCGGTGATTTTTTCGTTTAGCGTTATTTTTTGAGACAACAAACTTTGTTTTTTGGCGGCGTATTCTTCTGTGGATAAAGCGTCCGCCAGATAGATGTCTAACAACTTTTGAAGTTTCGTTTCAACTTGTGCTAATTGCTCTTTCAAAAAGCTAATCTCACCTTGTGCGTCCTCTCTCGCTTTATCCTGCTCGCTGTCTAACGCCGCCAAAACTTTCTCGGTGTCTTGGCTCGACAAAGAAACTTTTTGAAGGTAAGAAGTGATTTGTTCGGTCAGTGCTTCTTCACGGAGATAATGCTTTTCTTGGCACAAACCTTTTTTCTTGGTGCAACGATAATAATTATGACCTTTCTGCTTTTCGGCAGTTATTGAGCAACCACATGAAGCACATTTCAATAGGCCAAGAAAAGCAAAATGATGCTTTCTCACTTCTTGCACTTTTCCGCGCTTCGCCATCACTTCTTGGCATTTATCAAAAAGTTTCTTTGAGATTAACGGCTCATGTTTTCCCTCAAAAATCTCCCCCTTCCATTTCATTAAGCCCAAATAGAAAATATTTTGTAGATTTTTCTGAATGTTGGCGATGACAAGCGGTTTGCCAAGATTACCCCGCAAACCATTTTCCTTGCACCAATTTGCGAGAGAATGAAGCGTATATGCTCCGGTGGCGTACATTGCAAACATTTTGCGGACTTTCGGTGCTTTCTCGCTATCAATATCAATCCCGCGCGTTTTTGGGTTATTGGTGTAGCCCACCGGAGCCCAACCAGGCCAAGTGCCGTTGCGTATTTTTTGTCGTAGCCCTCGCTTCACATTCTCTCGCAAATTATCTACAAAATATTTACTCTGTCCGAAAGCGATATTGAGCATAAACAATCCTTGCGGTGTCGGTTCAAACCAGAAAGTGGGAAATTTGAGGGACTTAATCAAGCCGCGATCTACGAAATGAATAATCTTTCCGCCGTCCACTGAATTGCGAGCTAATCTGTCGGGGTGCCAGGATATTATTCCGTCTGCTTTTCCGGATTCAATAATTGCCAACATTTCTGCGAATTTGATTCGTCCGGGTTCTTTTGCGGTTTTGGCTTCCTGAAAGGAAGCGACAATTTCAAGTTTTTCTTTGGCGGCATACTCTTGCAACTCTACGAGTTGCGCTTCAATACTTAAAATCTGTCGGTCATCTTCTTCGGTAGATTTTCTTGCGTAAAGTACGTATCTCATATTTTTATTGAATTAAGGATTAAAAAATTTTCTTCTCCCAAAATGCGAAACCGCCAATTTGTTTTTACCCCCAAAATTGAATACAAATTAGTCGCCGAGCGAAGCGAGGCGAACCAAAACTCTTTGACTTTTCCTACGTGGTGCAGTATTCTTGAATTAGTTCGAACGCATTTTTCAGAAAAAATTCCCCCGCGAAAATTCGGAAAGGCGGCGGAGCCGCACCGCTGAAGACCGCAAAAGAACTCGGAGAAAAACATCGGCTCGAACCATATTTTAATTTTGGGGGAAGAAAATTTTTTAATCCAAAGAGCTAAGAAACTATAAACACCAGAGATGGTGATTTTTTGTTGCCCTTGACAGGAAATATCTAACATGGTAGGATAGCAGGAAATCAAGTCATTATGGCTTGATGCAGTCAAACAGTACCTTGAAAGGAGGGACGAGCAATGAAACGATTGTTTTGCCTTATCGCACTGGTTGGTCTTCTCGCTGGTTGCGGGGAGCCGAGAAAGGATCAACTCCAGCAACTCGGTCTTCTCGGTCAGCATGACCTTCGCAGGATCGAGCAGACGAGCGGAATCAACGGACACATGGACGGCAGTTTCTTCCTCGGCATCGGTTCGGTGTCGGGAAATCTGGTCTCGGAACGGAAACTCCAGTTCTACTGGGGGAGGACAGCCGAGGAGTTCATCTCCACGACTCTGTCCTATAGCATGTTTCGTTTCGTCGTCGACGAATCGAAAACCGTTCCGACAGTCGAGTTCGTCTTCGACGAGAACTGGCTCAACTCGAAACGTACCGTTTACACCGAGTCGGAGAAATCGAACCTCAACTGGTGGCTCGCCGACGACCAAGTCAGAAACGACATTCTCCGGGTCGCGGTGGTCAGGATTTCGCGGAAGGACCTTGAGAAAGAGGTGTACCTTCCGCGGCAGTAGTTCCTCGGCCAACCACATTACATGAGAGGGCATTTGCGAAAGCGATGCCCTCTTTCTTTTTAATAAATTTTGATAGTAAGTTTTCATAAAAGAATTTGCCGCCAAAGCTTAAATTTGCTAGAATTTCAGTAATTCGCTCCGCGAATTTTGAATTGAATGCCGCCAAAGAAAAACTTGAAATTGTCAGCGGTGCGGCTCCGCCGCCTTTCCGAATTTTCGCGGGGGAATTTTTTCTGAAAAATGCGTTCGAACTAATTCAAGAATACTGCACAGGCGCTGGCAGGCGGGTTGAACCAGAAGGTTGCCCCGCAGCTGCGGGGCCGGGGCGCGCAAAAGTAATATGAAAGTTAATCTTAAAGAAATTGAGCAAATCGCCAAAAGCCGGTTTACCGATAGTATTTCTTGCCACGACTGGGACCACGTGGTGCGGGTTTATAATTTAGCTATTGTTTTGGCAAAAAAAGAAAAAGCGGATATGGTTGTAGTTAAAACCGCGGCTTTACTTCACGACATTAAAAGATCAGAAGAGATGTTGGGTGGCGGCCAATTCTGCCACGCCTTGGAGGGCGCCAAAGAAGCGGAAAAGATTCTTCAGGAGTTGGATTATGATAAAGACTTTGTCTTGGCCGTCAAGTACGCGATTGAAGCACATCGGTATCGCAATAATATTAAGCCCAAATCTCTAGAGGCAAAGATTCTCTCTGACGCGGATAAGCTAGACGCCTTGGGGGCGATTGGCGTGGGCCGAGGATTTTTATGGTGCGGACGCCATGGTTCGCGTTTACACAATACCGATAAAAAAAGTATTTTGGCCAATAGTCCACACGATAAAAACCATACGCTATACACGGAATATATGGTGAAATTACGGTTTTTGAAAAATAAAATGTTCACCGAGTCTGGCCGGAAAATCGCGCAGGAACGCACGGCTTTTATGGCCAAGTTTATTAAGCGGCTGGACAACGAAGTTAAAGGAAAATTATGAAAATTCCCAGTGAAGTAAAAAATATTTTGACTAAACTGCAGGCAACGGGTTTTGAAGCGTACGCGGT
>JBDRTU010000031.1:0-37420 GCA_043823825.1 Patescibacteria group bacterium | reverse complement strand
CAATGATTTGCAAAGAAAGCTCAAACTATGGAATGATTATTACAACGATTTAGAGCATTGCGGATTAAACGGCAAAAGTCCAAATGAATTTCTGAAGAATTATCAACTAACTAATCCGCCAAATGTGTGTGCCTAAAACATGTAATAAAAAGGGGGATCTTTACAGATCCCCACTATATTTATACTGCTCAACTTTAATTCAATTTATTGAAACCCCAATCTTCTTAAGACTATCAAGAAGGCCTTGCTCATCAGTTGATTTCGGTATTATTACCGATACTGTGTAATGATGATCACTGTCATCCTGACCGATTACCGTAGTCCAAGAGTCTGGATGCTTCATATTGACAACTTCACCTACGGCCTGAAGCACTGCATCACTCACTTCGCCAGTATCTTTTGCTACAGTTAATGGTTTAAAAGTTGAGGTTATTGTGTCAACAATGAACGATATTTGCTTCATGTTTATTATCCTTTATAAATTTGTATTTACTAGTTAATTTTTTTTATTTAATATTAACCAATATTAATCATATTTCCGTAAATAGTCAAGGGTGAAGTACAATAAATATATGGATCAAATCTTACTTAACCAGTTAAAGCACTTGCCAGCTAAACCAGGTATATATGAATTCTTAGATGCTAAAGATAATATTTTTTATATTGGTAAAGCTAAATCTCTAAAAAGTAGGGTGTCATCTTATTTCCGTAAGAACTCTGATCTTTCGCCTGCTAAACAAGAAATGATAAAGCAAATCCACCATCTTAAAACCACGGTGGTAGATAACGAACAGGAAGCGCTGCTATTAGAAAGCAACCTAATTAAACAACACCGTCCCCTATATAACATAATTTTCAAAGATGATAAAAATTGGCTTTATTTAACTATTGATTACAACGAACCATTTCCCAAAGTTGAATTATCCCGCCGAACTAAAAAAAAGAAAATAAAGTACTTTGGCCCCTACACTTCTGCCTCTTCTATTAGAGCCGGTTTTCGCCTGCTAAAAAAAATCCTGGCCTTGCGAACTTGCAAGAATGCTTCAACCAAGCCCTGCTTTGATAGTACACTAGGGCGCTGCTTGGGGCACCAACTGGAGTCGGGAAGTAAGAAGCAATATCAGGATAAACTAAAACAGCTTGAACAATTTTTAAAGGGTAATAGTAAATTACTGTTGACTAAACTAAAGGAGGAAATGAAACAAACAGCTAAAGATAAGCAGTTTGAACAAGCGGCGCGCTTGCGAGATCAATTAAGGCTACTACAACGTATTTTGATAAAACAAAAAATCATCTCCCGACAGCCTGAATCATTCGATGTTATTGGTCTAGCTACTCAAGGCAATCTAACAGCAGTTAGTAAATTACCCGTACGCCAAGGAGTGCTCTGGGCCGGCGATGAGCTCTTAATTGAGCATGATAAAAATTTACCAGTAACAGAAATCCTGACTGACTTTTTAGAGCGTTATTATCCGCAAGTGACAGAGAAACCAAAAAATATCCTACTTTCATATTGCCTACCTAAACTACAGTTGAAAATAAACATACAAATACCGCAAAAAGGTAAAAAACGAGAGTTAGTTAAGCTGGCTGATAAAAACGCGCAAAATTTTCTACGCAACAGCTTTGCCTCTTGGCAAAAACAAGAAGCGAGAGCAACGGCAGGCCTAGCTCAATTAAAAAAAATACTTAGATTAAAAAATATGCCAAAGCGGATAGAAGGTTATGACATTTCTAATATTCAAGGCAAGCATGCAGTGGGTGCTTTAGTAGTCCTGACCAAAGGACTGTTAGATAAAGCACAATACCGAAAATTTATTATTAAAAAAGTAACAGGACCTAATGATGTAGCTATGTTGGCAGAAGTGCTAGCGCGACGATTTGGAGATAAACATACCTGGGCTAAACCCGACTTAATAATGTTAGACGGCGGCAAACCACAGCTTAATACTATAATTCGTGCGTTTAAGAAAAAAAATATTGCTATACCTTTGGTAGCGCTAGCAAAACAAGAGGAAAAACTGTTTATACCCGGCCACCAAACTGCAATTAAATTGCCAAGCAATTCCCCAGGGTTATTACTTTTGGAACAATTACGCGACGAAGCCCACCGCTTTAGCATTATTTTTTACCGCTCACGACATAGAAAAAATATTATTGCTGGCGCACAGCAACTTTAGAGCTAGTTAACAGTTGAATAACAAAGTTGACAAACACTAAATACTTTAGTATAGTGATATTCAGCTCTAGACTGTAGTATCAGTCTTTTTTTCTTAAAATTATTATGGATCGAATAATCCAAATTAGCACAATTATTGTGTCTATTTTACTTGTTACCAGCATCTTATTACAGAGCCGAGGCGCGGGCCTTGGCGGCATTTTCGGCGGTGAGGGTAATATTTATCGTACCAAGCGTGGTGCAGAAAAGGTGATTTTTGTTTCAACTATTGTGTTGGCAATCATCTTTTTTGGCTTGGCACTCACTAGATTATTTTTAATCTAATTAAATATTAGTACATTAGAACAACTAACCCGTAATGGGTGGTTAAAGCTGCGACTTCAGGTTAAACGGTGGTGGCGTATTTTTTGTAAACACCCTCTCCAAGCGGCCATAATCCCAACCATCATTGAACGGCGGGCACGTCCTTCCTGGCAACAATTAAAGTTGTTACCAAAAGTATTCACTCGTCCGGAATTTTATATAATCCTCATCTTGCTAGTGGTTTTACTAGCCAGCAGTTCAGTGCTATCCTGGCGTTGGTATTTACGAAACACAGAACTTGTTCCAAAAAGTGGCGGCGAGTACACCGAAGGTATTGTGGGGAGTCCTCGCACGATCAACCCTTTATTTGCTACTACTAACGAAGTTGATACTAGCCTGACGCATCTTCTATTCTCCGGCCTCTTTCGTTCCAGCGGCATGCAACTAATTAATGATTTAGCCGAATCATACACGATTTCTGACGACGGTAAACAGTACCAAATCTCCTTGCGCCCAGATTTATATTGGTCAGACGGAGAACCATTAACAATTGACGACGTAATTTTTACCATTAAAGCTATTCAAGATCCGCTAATTAAAAACCCATTAAGTGAACGCTTAAGAAACGTTACGGCCATTAAAATTGATGAGCAAACTATTAAATTAGAATTAACCGAAACCCATTCTCCTTTTTTAACTTTCCTAACTTTTGGCATTTTACCAGAACACATTTGGCAAAATGTTCAGCCCACCAACTTTTTACTGGCAGAATTTAATATTAAACCTATTAGTAATGGACCTTTTCGTTTTAAATCACTAACTAAAGATAAACAAGGAGGAATTAGAAGTTACGTCCTAGAAGCTAATTCTTATTATCACGACACCAAGCCCTATCTTAAAAAAATATCATTCAAATTTTATCCAGATTTTGAAACCTCGCTACAAGCACTACAAGACGGTACGATTGATGGTTTAAGTTCATTACCGCGTGGTAGTAAATCAAAAATTAATGAACGACGTTACCAACTGTATCAACTTTCCTTACCGCAATACACGGCCATTTTCTTTAACCCCCAAACTAACGCGGCCTTGAAAAATAAAACATTAAGAAAAGCTTTGGCCATTGGTTTAGATCGCTTAACAATTATTGAACAAGCCTTAGCAGGACAAGGTAAACTTACTGATGGAGCGATTCCTACTAGCGCACTCGGTTACACTGAAAATTTTAAAAAGTATGCCTATGATCCTGGATGGGCAGCGGAATTACTAGAACAAATAGGCTGGAGGCTAAAAGATGATGGTGAACGCTATCAGGGCGATCAAAAATTATCTATCACTTTAACTATTCCTGATCTTAATGAATACCTCGAAGTAGCTAACCTAATCAGAAACTATTGGGGTCAAATTGGAATTGAAACTAACTTAGAAGTTGTTCCTAGTTTTCGGCTACAAAGCGATGTAATTAATCCTCGTCAATATCAAGCTTTAATCGCTAGTGAAATAGTTGGGCTTGACCCCGATCCCTACCCTTTTTGGCACTCTTCACAAAATACAGCTCCAGGGCTTAGCCTATCACTCTTCACTAATAAAGATACTGATAAATTATTAGAACAAGCCAGACAAACAGTAGATTCAAAATTACGTGCCCAAAAATACACTGACTTTCAAGCTATATTAGGAGAAGAGGTTTATGCTGTCTTTCTTTATAGTCCCACTTTGCCTTATGCCCTGCATCGAGATATTAAAGGGATGACTTTAACCGAAATTAGTATGCCAGCTGATCGCTTTACTGACGTTACCAGTTGGTATCGTCTAACCGATCGCCGCTGGAAAAAATAAATCGTTGTATAGTTAGCCTTGGGCGCGTGGCGGAACTGGCATAGCTGCTCGCCATATGCCTCGTGCCGAAGTGGCGGAACTGGAATACGCGCATGGTTCAGGACCATGTTCCCGCAAGGGATTGTGGGTTCGACTCCCATCTTCGGCATAAAGCACATATGGCAGGTGGGCGCGTACGCTTCAAAAACATATAGACTCCGGTCCATGAGGGTTCAACTCTCTCCACTCCCGCCATTATCAGATTCACTTATTTGCCAAAATCCTGATGACATCGGAATCACCAATGATATATTAAGTGTAGTTAAATGGACGCTCAGCGCCCCACCAGGTAAACCTGTCGAGTGTACAGATGACGCAACTAGATATTAATCTAAATTTATAAAATGTATTATCAATCAAACAAAACACAACCGAAAAAACCTAATAGGGGTTTTCGCGGTAGTCGTTTTTTTAAAAAACGACAACAGCGGCCTCATGATCAACTTACAACTGACTCTCAGTCAGCTAGTTTTAGTAATGATGGAAAATTAAAAATTATCCCACTGGGTGGACAAGAAGAAGTTGGTCGCAACTTAACCGTTTTTGAATACGGTAGTGATATTCTCATTCTTGATATGGGACTTCAATTTCCCGAAGAGGATATGCCAGGTGTAGATTATATCATTCCGGACATCCGCTATCTTAAAGGTAAAGAAAAAAATATCCGCGGCATTATCTTAAGTCACGGCCACCTTGATCATATTGGCGCTTTATCTCACCTGATGCCCAAACTCGGTTGGCCGCCAGTCTATGCCAGTAAAATGACTTTAGCTTTAGTACGAAGGCGATTAGAAGAATTTAACCTGCAGCGTTTTCTAAAAGTTAATGAAATTAGATCGGTTAATGAGCAGTTGCGCTTGGGTGGTTTCAAGATTAATTTCTTTGAAGTCACTCATAGTATTATGGATGCTATTGGTATTATCATCCAAACGCCAGTTGCTAATGTTATCCATCCGGGAGACTGGCGTTATGAGCTACATCCAGTTAAAGGTAAACCAACTAATTTTTCACACTTAGCGCGTTGGAACACTAAACAAATTCCTTGTATTTTGATGGCAGAAACTCTTGGTTCCACTAAAGAGGGGTGCCAGGTGTCGGAGCAAGAAGTTTACCGTAACATTAAACAAATTATTGAACGCGCGCCCGGGCGGGTAATCGTTTCTACTTTTGCCTCTATGGTAGAAAGAGTTTCTTGGATTATCCAAATTGCCGAACAACTAGGAAAAAAAGTGGCGCTCGACGGATACTCCATGAAAACCAATATTGAAATCGCTAAACAAATTGGCTATGTTAAATTCCGACCCTCTACCTTAATTGATATTAAACGCGCTCATGACTACGCTGATAATAAGATAATAATTGTTTGTACTGGCGCCCAAGGCGAAGATCGAGCAGTACTAATGCGTATTGCTAATGGCGAACACAAGCATGTTAAACTACAAAAACAAGACACTATTATTTTCTCCTCGTCAGTTATTCCAGGAAACGAAAGAACTATACAACGACTAAAGGATAGTCTCTACCGTCAATGTAATAATGTAATCCATAAGGAGATTATGGGGGTCCATGGTGGAGGTCACGGATTTATCGAGGATATTAAACTTCTACTCAGGCAGATTAAGCCAAAATATTTCTTTCCAGTTTACGCGAACCATTACCTACTACAAGAAGGTAGCAAGGTAGCAATGTCAATTGGTTTTCCTAAACAAAATATTTTTATCCTAGACAATGGCAGTGTAGCGGAAATCACTCGCCAGGGGATAAAACTATCACCACATAAAATACCAATAGAATATGTTTTTGTTGATGGTTTAGGTGTTGGTGATGTTTCGCATGTAGTAATTCGCGATCGCCAAATTTTAGCGGGCGAAGGTATGGTAGTAATTGTGGCAACGATTGATGGTAAAACAAACCAACTAATAGCAAATCCCGACATTATTTCCCGCGGCTTTGTTTATATGAAAAGCAATAAAAAACTAGTAGAAGAAACTCGAAATAAGGTTAAACAGATTCTCAAAGCAGAAGCGGATAAACCCGCTACCAACGATATGTACCTAAAAGACAAACTAAGGCACGATATTGGCCAATTTCTTTATACCCGCACTGAGCGGCGTCCAATGATACTTCCTGTTATAATAGAAGTATAAGTTTATGACCCTACCAACTGGTAAAACAATATTCTCAGGCATTCAACCCTCTGGAGAAATACACTTGGGAAATTATCTCGGTGCTATTCAGAATTGGGTGCTTTTAGAAAATGATAATAATTGCTTTTATTGTATAGTTGATTTGCACGCTATTACTGTTCCTTATGATCCAAAAAAACTACATCAAAGTGTTTTAGATACGGCTATTGATTACCTAGCCTCTGGGCTTGATTCAGCCAAAAGTGCAATTTTTGCGCAATCGCAACTACCAGAACATACTGAACTGGCTTGGTTATTAAACACTATTACTCCTTTGGGAGAATTGGAACGTATGACCCAATATAAGGACAAAGCTGAGCAGCATCGAGGCGCTTTAAACGCAGGGCTACTTAACTATCCAATTTTAATGGCAGCTGATATTTTGCTTTATCATCCGGATTTAGTACCAGTGGGCGAAGATCAATATCAGCACGTAGAACTAGCACGCACCTTGGCACGTAAATTTAATTCCACTTTTGGAAACTATTTTAAAGAACCAAAAACATACGAGGCTTCCGTTCCCCGAGTAATGTCTTTATTAGATCCAACTAAAAAAATGTCTAAATCATATGGGGTGGGACACTATATTGCTTTATCTGATTCGCCTGATATTATCAGAAAAAAAATTGCCAAAGCAGTCACTGATACTGGCGGCCCAGTGGCTGGTGTATCTGGCGGTAAAAACTTATTAGACCTTTTTAAAATGCTCTCCACTGATCGAGCCAAGAAAAAAGAATTAGAAGCAGAATATCATGCCGGTGAATTAAAGTATTCTGATTTTAAACCGCTGTTAGCCGAAACTATTATTAAAGTATTAAAACCTATTCAGGAAAAACGCGCTGAATTAGCTAAACAGCCGGAAAAGATTAAAAAAATTCTAGCCGAAGGACACGAGAAGGCGCAAAAAGTCGCAAACAAAACTTTGAGAGAAGTTAAGGAACGAATGGGATTAATATAATCATCCCAATTAGTTTTTTGTCACCCTGAATTTATTTCAGGGTCTATTTTAGATTCTGAAACAAGTTCAGAATGACATATTTATATATTTAATAACATATTTATATATTTTCAGAATGACGTATTTTTTTTTATTCTGTTCGCTACTTAAGTCCTTGACAAAAATAGTGCTTTAGATATATACTAACCTGTCTTTTCATAATTCACAAAAAATAATAAAAAAGACGCCATACCTCTTGTGTTTTAGAGGTAAAACAAACATGCCAAAGGCCTAAAAAAGGCCAAAAGCAAGATAGGAGATTAACAATGCCAAACTCACCAAAAGAGGGACTGTTTGGACGGTTCCAGTTGGGAAAGCACAATACTGCCATGAACAAACTTTATAACAATCTTGGCAATCAAGGTGCTTCAATTATTATCCAATTGGACGAGGATGATAATTTCAACAAAAAGGTCGCCGATTTCATGCTTCGCCGGGGTATTGAACACTACCTTGATCAGAGCGTAGCGCGCACCATTATGGGCAAGAACTACTGGGGCCCGGAAGACTGGACTGCCACACACGGTGGTATCTACACCAAGAAGCAGCTCCTGGTGCTCTCACATTTTTCGTGGAGCGAGGAAACCCTCATGTCAACTTGTCCATTATGTGGCAAGGTTGTACGTAATTGCCATTTCGCTCATGTCGGGCTTAAAACCATTCAGGATAGCCTTCTCTCGATCGTGAAATTCCAAGAATTTTATCCGAAAACCAGACAACCCAAGTTCTGCCGATATGGCGATCGACGTAGCGATGTCTGGTATAGCGACCAGGACTTTGCAACAGCAACAACGTTGCAACTTGGCTGGTATCTCACTCATTTGAAGATTGTTCCTAAATCAGAGAACAAAACCACCCGACAGCAGCGGGCTATGTTACCGCTGGAATACGAGATGCCAAGCGCTATTGAGGAAACCTTCAAGAGTTTCCATTACTACCATAAAACCGGAAAGTACGTCAATAGCAATCGGTACGCAAGATGCAAAGACGTCACTTCGGGCGATTGCCGTGTCAGCGTTGGCGACTTCAGTGCTGATAATGGCTTCGACCTCAGCTTCTGCGTGGATGACGACCCCGCGAACGACATTGGTGTCGGTGCCTCTCGAAAAAAAGAAGTTCCCATCCGAACTTCGAAAACTTGAGTCCGCCAAAGGCGGATTGATCCTCTTGCCTGTCCGCCGTAGCTCTGAAAGAGCGAAGGCGGAAAACTTTGAACCTTTGTCAAAATTTATTTTTGTCGGAGGTTCTTTTATTTTACTTGATTAATTATCTTCCCCTCCAAAAATCCCTTGATATTCTCTATAGTAGTATCTAAAATTCTCATAATCGCTTCTTGGCTGTTAAAGGCGTTGTGGGGGGTGATAATTACATTATTGCGCTGTAATAAAACATGATCGGCAATCAAGGTTTTTAAATCACATTTATTTTTAAATTCTGGTGTTAATAATTCGCTTTCCTCTTTAATAAAATTCTCTTCTTCTAGAACATCCAAACCAGCGCCTGCTAACCGGCCAGATTCCAGCACCTTAACTAATTCAATAGTATCAACCAAACCGCCACGAGCAGTATTTACTAATACTGCTCCTTGCTTAATTAACTTCATACTATCAGCATTTAACAAATGATGTGTTTTTTTATTATAAGGCGCATGCAGTGTTATTACATCTGATTCTTTAAGCAAAGCATCTAGCGAAGCATATTCAAAACCCATGTTCTTAGCCAAAGCCACGTCTTGCTTAACATCAAACACTACTACTTTCATTCCAAAGGCTTTAGCAATTCGGATAACATGTTGCCCAATATGTCCGCCGCCAATCACTCCGATTGTTTTTCCTTTTAAATCAAATCCCCTTAAACCATCTAAGGAAAAATCGCCTCGTTCAGTACGCTCGTATGATTGAAAAATTTTTCGCGATAAAGCCAAAATTAAAGCCCAAGTATGCTCGGCAACGGTATTTTCACCATAAAAAGGAACATTGGCCACTTTAATACCACGCTGATGGCAGGCCTCAACATCAATATGATCAAAACCAGTTGAACGGGTGGCAATGAATTTTAATTCAGGTAATTGATCCAATAATTCGTCATTAATAGGTGTGTAAATAAACGGCGACAAAATCTCTGTACGCCTTAAACCGCCAAAATCCTGCTTCTGTAAAGCGCGACGGATAAAAGTTAGTTGGTGGCCCGTGAGCCGTTCTTGTAAATATGGCTCCTCCCACCCCTCAATGCCAGTAAAAACAATTTGTGACATAGTTAAATAGTTACCCTCTCTAATGTTATTTTACGCTTTAGCCACAATTCTGCAATCTTTTGAAAATGAGGCGTTAAATCAGACACAAAAAAATGACTATCGCCTTCGCCTAATAACGAACTGTCTTTCTGACTAGTTTCTAAATAATGTTTTAATTGCAACGCTGTTTCTTCAGCCGGATCTATCACTGTTGCTCGCTTACCTGCCCGAGCCACGATCAACTTTTTCAACAAAGGATAATGAGTGCAGGCTAACACTAATGTATCTATCTGTTGCTGTTTTAATGGTTGTAAATAACCTTTGATAATCCTTTTGGTTTCTGGTTTTACTAACCAATCTTCTTCTACTAAGGGAACTAGTAATGGCGCTGCCTGCTGAAAAACTTTAAAACCAACTAGCAACGACTGGTAAATATTGCTGTTTACCAAAGCGCGTGTACCAATAATCCCCACCCTCTTACTCTTACTCACCTCTCTTACTTTAGCCACCGCTGGTGTAATCACTTCAAATACAGGTACTCTAGGAAATCTCTCTTTTATAGCCTGAATGCCTACAGCTGACACTGTATTGCATGCTACAACTAATATTGTCGCGCCTTGCTTAATTAAAAAATCAGCAATTTCTAATCCAAACTGACTTATTACTTCCGCACTTTTATTACCATAAGGCGTGCGGGCAGTATCGCCAAAATATACTAAAGGAATATTAGGCAAAACTTGCCAAATAGCTTTGACCACAGTTAATCCGCCGATTCCTGAATCAAATGCTCCAATCATACCATAGAAAAATAAATCATTAATTAATTTTTGCCCAATCCTTAATCGCTTGTCTGTGTTTATAGGCAATTAACTTTGGCAATCTATTAGGAGAAAAATATTTAAATTTAGATGACTCTTTATTAAGTTTAATTTTACTACTCTTCACTGAGGTTGAATAAATAATATCTAAATTTATTCCCCGTGGATCATTGTCGATTTGATAGACGCCGATCAATTTTTTGATTTTAATTTTAAGATTCGCTTCTTCTTCAACCTCTCTAATTAGTGCCTCTTCGGGTTCTTCTACATAATCTACATACCCACCTGGCAAACACCAATAATTTTTAAGTGGCTTTTGGGCACGTTTTATGAGTAGAATTTTGATATCATCGTTAACAATGGCGCTGACAACAGGTTTCGGGTTGTTCCAAAAAATAAAATCACATTTTGGACAAGAAAGCAATTTTCTCCTATCAATCTTTTTTCTTACAAGTTTAGTAGTACAGGTTGGACAAAAATTATATTCTTTTTCTCTGAGATTGTCCGTCATATATCTATTTCTAGTTAATTAAATTTTTTACCTCAGCAAGTTTTTCTTTTAATAATTCTTCAGTTTTAGCTTCCACCGTCAATCTCACAACTGGCTCGGTATTAGATGGCCTTAAATTAAACCACCAGTCGTCATATTCAATTGTCACGCCATCCATTTCATCAATTTCACCATCATAATATTTCTCTTTTAATAATTTAAAAGTATTTTCTTTGTCAGCTACTTTAATACTCGGCTCGTGAACTTTATGATAAATTCTGTATTCTTTAACTATTTCAGAAAGCGGTTTATTTTCTTGTGAGATAATTTCTAGAAACATTAATAAGGCAATAAATCCTGAATCGGCATAGAAATTGTCACGAAAGGCGTAATGACAAGAAAGTTCGCCGCTCATAATACCATTATTTTCTATCAAGGCCTTGATATTATAACAAAAACCAACTCGCGTTTTAAATGATTTTCCGCCCATCTTATTTATAAATTCTGGCACTGATCTTGAAAGTCCAATGTTATAAACTATGGTCGCGCCGGGATTTTTACTAAGCACCTCTTTGGCTAAAAGCAGGATTTGAGAATCGCCTAAAAGTGGTTCTCCTTTTTCATCAATCAAAACAATTCTGTCGGTATCACCATCAAAAACTACGCCAAAATCTGCATTTTCTTTAATAACTTCCTTGCCAACATTTCTTGTGACTTCTATTTCAACGGGATTAAGTGATCGACTAGGAAAAGTACCATCCGTTTCAAAAAAACGACGGACAATTTTACAGGGTAGACATTTTTCTATTAAAGGAATTGCTTTAGCCGCAGCACCATTCCCAGCATCAATCAAAATTCTAAAAGGCTTTATTTTATTCTTATCAATAAAAGAAAAAATGTGCTCAATATATTTCTGCCAATAATCAACTTTTTCTATTTTTCCTTTGTTCTCTAATGACTCTATTTTTTTATCTATTAATTCTTTTATTGTTTTTCCATCAACCCATTCGATCCACGGCTTACCAGAATAAGTAAACATTTTTAAACCATTATATTCTTTTGGATTATGCGAGGCGGTAATCATTATTCCGGCATCATAGCCATTTTTTGCCGCCATTGAATAAACAAAATCAATCGGCACGAGCCCAACATCAAAAACATCAACACCTTGTTCTGCCAAACCTTCAGCCAATCCATTAAAAATATCCTGCCCGGACAATCGCACATCTCGCCCAATTAATATTTTTTTTGCCTTGGTATAATCAGCAAAAACCCGACCAATTTGATAAGCTATTTCTTTATTAAAATCATCAGGATAAACACCGCGGACATCGTATGCCTTAAAAATTTTTTCAGACCAACTCACAAATTAAAATTAACGATAACCACTTATAATCTGCCGTTTAACTTGAATAATCGTCCCCCACATCCATAACAAAGCTACCAAGAAAATTACCCAGCCCATATAAGGGATTAGGGTAAGTAATTTAAATACCACTATACCCAAACTTACTGTTAACAATAATGGAGCTTTCCGTAATTTTGTAAGCTTAGGCCAAGTTTTTAAATATTCAGCTAAAGCCATCCCTGCCACCACTTGAGTTATATATAAACCTACTAAATAAACCACTGCAGAAATGATAGCTAAGGGTAAACCGATTACAGTAATCGCTAAAATTACAAAAGCTATTGGCGGCACTACCAACCAAACAAAACCCCAACCAATATGACGCCAAGGTTTCACTAAGGCTGTTTGCCCCAATAGTTGAACATACCGTGGCGCTATCACAGTTAGGATCATACCAATTATTAGTAAAGCAAAAAGTGAAACTAAATGCCCAAACCACCAAGCTGACTCTCGGCCGGCCTCTTTAGTCCCTAACTGTAGATATTGTAATGGTTCTGCTAATTGCGCCCCTTCTGCCACTTTTGCTTCTTGACCAGCGTGATAAATGAATGGCCCTTCAATAATAGCGGTTTCCCGAATTTGCATTATATTTTGTCTATCCAAAGTTAATTCTGTTGGTCCGGCAATAGTGCCAGCAATAATTACTCCACCAACCAATCCCTCTACACTTCCTTTAATTACCCCGCGATGCTCAAAAGCGCCGACTGCTAAGGTTAAATGTCCGCTAATTTGAGAATTAGTATCAATAGTTAAAGTGCCGCCCACCACTGATACATTTTTTCCGACTGGACCAACTAATTCTACATTACCACCCACTACTCTTACATTACCAGCCACTTGACCAGTAATTCGCACATTACCGCCTACAGCAATCACATCTCCTCCTACCTCACCAGTAATAATCACATTACCACCCACTGCCACCACATCACTTTTTACTTTACCCGCTACCTCCACTGTGGCGCCTGCTTTATAGTAATTTCCAGCCACTACTTCATCTTTAGATAAATAAATATCCACTTGATCATTGCCTTTAGCGCTGGCAATCGGCGCTAACACTAAAGACAAACCCAAAACCAGTGAACTAATTAAAGCTAATTTTTTCATATACTTTTTCTTAAAAAGATAAGTATCTTTATTTTACCTTTTTTTAGCAACTTAAACAAGAAAAAAGTGGCGATACGAAAATTCTGTATTTTAAATGGACAAAGTGCGATTTGCCAGCTACTATTAAAAATACTATGCTTGATCATCTTAAAAAACTAGATCCACAAACGGCTAATTGGATAAATAAAGAATTAGCTCGTCAACGAGAAGGTTTGGAAATGATCCCCTCAGAAAACTTTACTTCGCTAGCAGTCATGGAAGCCCTGGGATCAGTTTTAACCAATAAATATTCTGAAGGTTATCCCGGTAAACGTTATTATGGTGGTAACCAATATATTGATGAGGTGGAAATTTTGGCTCGGGAGCGTGCCAAAAAATTATTTGGTGTTGAACATGCCAATGTTCAACCGTATTCTGGTTCTCCAGCAAATCAGGCGGTTTGTTTTGCTTTGCTTAATCCTGGAGATACGATATTAGGGATGGAACTGGCGCAAGGCGGGCATTTAACTCACGGCTATAAATTAAATTTTTCTGGAAAATATTACCGGGCAGTTAATTATGGTGTTGATTCCAAAACTCATCTACTAGATTACGATGCTATTAGAAAAATTGCCTTAAAAGAAAAGCCCAAGTTAATTGTTTGTGGCGCTACTGCTTATCCGCGGCTAATAAATTTTGCTGAATTTCGAAAAATTGCTAACGAGGTTAATGCCTATTTACTGGCAGATATTTCACATATTGCTGGTCTGGTGATTGCCGAAGTTCACGTTTCGCCGGTGCCGTATGCTGATATTATTACCACCACCACCCATAAAACACTTCGTGGTCCGCGTGGAGCTTTAATTTTAGTGCCAAAGTTAACCGACCGTTTACACGACCAACACCATCCTACTAGCAAAAAAAATCTGGCTGAACTAATAGATTCAGCTATCATCCCCGGGCTTCAAGGTGGCCCCCACAACCATCAAACCGCAGCTATTGCTGTTGCTTTAAAAGAGGCAGTCACACCAGAATTCAAAAAATACGGACAACAAATAGTTGCTAATGCACGTACCCTAGCCCAAACCTTAACCAATGGAGGATTAACCTTAATCTCGGGCGGCACAGATAACCATTTAATCTTAATAGATCTAACGCCCTTGAATTTATCAGGAAAACAAGGCGAGGCTTTGCTTGATAGTGTAGGTATTACTGTAAATAAAAATATGATACCGTATGACCCGCGTAAACCTCTGGACCCTTCAGGTATCCGCCTAGGCACGCCAGCCTTAACTAGTCGCGGTTTTATAGAGGAAGATATGAAAAAAGTGGGAGAATTAATTATCTCCACACTTAAACACTCTCAAGATCAAACAATATTACAACAAGTAAAAAATTCGGTTCGTCAACTAACTGATAGTCATCCTCTTTATCCTGATTTAAAATAATTTTTAGCTTCAGTAATATCCTGTTCAATCCTTACTCGCATGGAGCTCGAATCTTTTAAAGGTATTATCTCACGAATTTTTTTAATCACTTCAACCTGCAATTCTTCACCATACAAATTGCCAGAAAAATTCAGTAAATAAACCTCTAAGGAATCTGGGGCGCTTCCAAATGAACGCCAGATACTAATAATCCGGGCTGCCGGTTCTGCCCCGGTCTTCTGATTCGGGCTAAATAAATTCCTGCCCCGGGTCTAGCCCCAAACAGTAATTCTAAATTCGCTGTTGGAAACCCTAACCGAGGTCCTTCACCTAAACAATAAATCTTTCCTCCCTTTCCTCGTAAATCTTACTCATTTAACTTTAAGAGACAAATCATACAATATGTCTTGCAGTCGCCGTAAAGCTCCCCGTGCTTGGTCAGCCTTGGTTCTTAAATAACCTACCAAATTCATCTCTACGAGTTCAGACACAATTGTGGTCGCTGTCTCGGCTATTTTTTTTACTTGCCGTTGATCCCCAACTGTTGCCCGTGTTACTGCTAAACGAGATAATTCACCAACTAAATCTGTTAGTCCTGCCAAATACACTTCCAATGGTACTTTAAAACCAGTAATGGAACCAACTTTTCCTGTACTTAAAAAATTATAAAACAAAGTGGCTTCTACTAATTCCTCCTGCGCAGCACGATAACTACCTTGGAATTCTAATTCATCGGTTTGGTGGCATAATTTTGTCCCCGCCTGTACTAACGAGCGCGCTTGGCTTATTAATTGCTGCGCTTCCTTTAACTGATCGCGCTGTAAGGCAAAAATGGCTCGCTTGGCCAAATGTTGAGCCTCACCCGATAAAGATATTAACTTACGCCGCGCGACAGTAGTATTGTTATATTGTTTTTTAAGACTTTGAAAATATTTTTGATCAATCATGCTGTCACTATAGCACTGCCTTGATTAATTGCCTATCGTTACCTGGCGAGTTATAATACATTTATGAGCATTAATTTGAATAACCAGCCGCATACTAATCTCGGCGCCAAGTTATTAGGTTGGCGCTTTCCCGAGGTGAGGGCTATAGAACGTAGCAGAGGTTGGTGGATTTTTGCTGGCTTGATTGTATTAATATTGTTGATCTATGCACTGAAGTCGCTAAATTTTCTTTTTGCGGTAATTATCATTATTGGAGTGGTTATTATTTGGCTTGATAGTAGAAAAAAACCAGCGCTTTTAGACTTTGCCATTCATCAACAAGGAATAACCATTGCAAAAAGATTTTGGACTTGGCGAGAATTAGACCATTTCTGGATTGCCTATCGCCCTCCTGAAGTAACATCGCTTTACATACAACCGAAAGGAGTGATAAATCCTCGACTTTCTGTGCCATTAGAAAAAACTAATCCTCTTGAAGTACGTGAAATTCTTACTAAATATCTGACGGAAAACTTGGAACGGGAAGATGAACCTACTTCCGAAGCGCTTTCTCGAATGTTAAAAATTCAATAATACGCTAAGGTTGCTAAAATTTGGAAATTACTTTATGATAGTGTAGCTCTGGTGCTACTTTTTTATTTGTAAACTTAATCACGCGCCCATAGTTTCCTCCTATGCTCTGGTTGCACTCGAGCTCCGGCGGACCATACTCCGCTAAGGCTTCGTATGGCATAGCAAGTTGTACATAATATCAGCGCTTGTCTACCATCCATAGCTTTATGCAGAGGATGGCCCACCGAAGCTCTGGCGTTAGCTAGAGCGTAGTTGTGCGCCCGTAGTTTACGCTCCAGGCAGATCTCCCGAAGGGATGACAATAGATAGAATGCAAGCTAGAGTTTATCCGCCGCAGGCGGAGAGCTTGTGATCCAGGCCCGCCCCACCACTTTATCTAATAAAATAACAAATCAATAACTAGTGCTACAACCTCTGCCCTCGTAGTTCAATGGATAGAATGCGAGCTTGCGGAGCTTGTGATGCAGGTTCGATTCCTGCCGGGGGCAAAGGTTATAGCATTACTTTAAGTAGTAAGGTGGCGGGGTGAAATTCCTGGCGGGCGAACCAGAGGTTGGTGAGTAAAGATAGAATGTCCCTCTCGTGAGCGGGTTGATGCAGGTTCGACCTGTCCGCCGAAGCTTTAAGCGGAGGAGGATTCCTGGCGGGAGCACCAGAATCCAGCTTCTTTCATGGATATTTTTAAATTTGCCATTTTTTGAGATAATAATAATATGTTAAACCTTAATTCACTTCTTAATCAGGTTCAAGGTATTGGTCCGGCAACTTTAAGAAAACTGGCTATATTAGAGCTTAAAACCTGTTCTGATTTATTATGGCATCTACCCTCACGCTATGATGATTTTTCTAAAGTAGTACCAATTAAAGATATTCGCTTGGGCGAAAAAGTAACAATACGCGCCAAGCTACAATTAACTAAATCGCGCCGTTCTTGGAAACGTCACCTATTTATTACTGAAGCTTTGGTATCAGATGGCACTGGTAGCCTTAAATGTGTTTGGTTTAATCAGCCCTACCTAGCTCAAACCCTGGTCGCAGGTCAGGAACTTTTTTTATCTGGTGTATTGCAACAATCAGCTTATGGTTTACAACTAGAACATCCGACTTTTGAATTAGTCACCGACTATCAGCTGCATACCGGACGCATAGTACCTCATTATCCTTTAACAGCCGGGTTAACTCCTCGTTTATTACGGCAAATAATCTCTAAATTACTTCCATTAACTCGCGATGTAACTGATTGGTTACCGTTAATGATGCAAAAGAAATTTTCTCTGCCCAACCTGGGGCAGGCTTTAACTTGGGTTCATTTTCCCCCTAGTCGCTCGAGATTAATGGACGCGCGTAAACGATTGGCCTTTGATGAATTATTTCTACTGCGCTTGAGCGCCATATTCAGTAAATTAAAATATCAAAAGAAAACAGCACCGCTAATTGCCTTTAGTACCGCCACCAAAAAGTTTGTTGAACAATTACCTTGGGTATTAACTTCTGACCAACGGCGAGTAGCCTGGCAAATTATTAAAGATTTAGGGACCAAACAACCAATGAACCGATTACTACAAGGCGATGTAGGTTCTGGTAAAACAGTGGTAGCAGGTATTGCTGCTTTAAATGCTAGCTTAGCTGGCTGGCAGGTTGTTTTATTAGCACCCACCGAAATTCTAGCAGAACAACATTTTGCTACGCTGACCAAAATGTTTAAGAAATGGCCAATCAACCTAGCGCTACTCACGCGTTCTCGGCACGCTCTTTACTCTTTTAGCGCCAAAAACCGATCCAAGCGCCTTGTTAATCCTTTAAAAATAACTAAGGGGCTGGCTAATAATAAAATCAATTTTTTAATTGGTACACACGCTATTCTGGCTAAAGATATTAAATTTTCCAAATTAGGCTTATTAATTATAGATGAACAACACCGCTTTGGGGTAGAACAGCGTCAGGAACTAACTTTGACCAGTCCCGAAATTACTCCACACCTTTTGTCACTCTCGGCCACTCCGATCCCACGCTCGCTGGCCTTAACAATTTATGGCGACTTAGATATTTCACTTCTTAAAGAAATGCCTCAAGGACGTCAACCAATAACTACCAAAATCATCCCGCCTAGTGAACGTCAGCAAGCTTATCAACTGATACGTAAAGAAATTTCAGCACACAATAAAGTTTTTGTTATTTGTCCCCTGATCGAAGAGTCGGATGTTTTAGGAGTAAAATCAGCAACAGAGGAAAAAGAGCGTTTAAGTAAAGAAGTTTTTCCTGATCTTAATTTAGGATTACTACACGGTAAACTTTCCGGTAAAGTTAAAGTTGAAGTGATGAAAAATTTTAAAAACGGTAAAACGCCAATTTTAGTTTCCACCTCAGTTGTAGAAGTGGGGGTAGATGTGCCCGAAGCTACTGTAATTGTAATTGAGGCAGCTGAGCGTTTTGGCCTAGCTCAACTACATCAACTACGAGGCCGAGTGGGTAGAAGCGAGCGACCAAGCCACTGTTTACTATTTACTGATTGTGACAGCGCTAAAAGTAACCAACGACTAGAAGCTCTGGTTAATTATAAAAGTGGTTTTGATTTAGCTGAACAAGATCTAAGTTTAAGAGGCCCCGGCGACTTAATGGGCGTGGTTCAAGCTGGCTGGCCTGCCTTAAAAATAGCCTCCTTGGCTGATAGCGCATTGATTGAGCAAGTACGGCAAGCGGCTGATCAAATTTTACAAAATGATCCGACACTTAAACAAAATCCTTTGCTAAAACAAAAAATTCAAGGTACTAATTTCCATTCAGAATAAACCCTCAAACTTAATATCGTTTATGGTAATTATGCTTATCGAATTAAGCACGACATTACGACTACTCAAAATTAGTAAAATAGCACAAATTACTTTTCACTGAAATGTCCCGATCGGGACAAAAGTGGTTTGAAAAATTGAAAATTAAATAACTAGATTAGAATTTGACTTACTTACTATAAAAACTATTCAGGCTATTGACAAATATTCTATTCTGCTGTATAAAATTATATACAAATACAAAATTGTACTTACCTAAAGAGTCGTCAGAAAGAAGGTTTACATACTACCCCCTTGCAGTCATTGTTGGAGGGTCCTTCGTATGAGTCTTCCTTCTGTTATACTGGCGGCTCTTTATTTTTTAAAACAGAACATTAAAAATTAACTACACTAAAATTACTAATCCACTGATGTTAAACTAAATTTCGGAGGAATAATGAAATTTCCTAATTACACAGATTCAAGTTAAACTTTACCCATTTTGGTCCAAAAAACACTAATTTTAATTAACGATTTTTTAAAAGACTAATAAAAAGACTAAGAGAGGAATAAAAAAATGGGTAAATCAAATTGTACGCCACTATCCCCTGACATACGTAGATTAGGGTATATGAAATCAAATGGCCAAATAATTCCTGTTCAGCTAAGGTTAGACTCTGGAGTTCTGAAAATCTGTATTGACGGATCAGAAAAGGACTGCGGTCAAATTCTAAAACATTTGAAAGTAGTCCGACAACCAATAAAAATGACTGAACCTGATATGTTTGCAACAATTATTGATCGTTGCTACAGATCTAATAACGATCCAGTAGACTTAACAGAATTAGGAATTTCTGTAACTAATCTGGTTTTTGAAAAAACGTTACAAAAGTTGAAACAATGGGATTGGGATACAAAACGTATCTTAATCTCAGAAAAACAACTTACTCGTAAATGAGTAGTAAAAACAAAAAAAGCCGGCGCTTTTAATAGGTCGGCTTTTTTCTTACATAATTTTATACTTGATCATCAAGCCAAGTAACAGCTTCGGCTACAGTTAGAACTTCTATTATTTTAATACCGGGTGGAATCTTGGTTTTGCTTTTTAGTTGAGCAGTAATTACCTGCTCTAAACCTAAACTCGATGCTTCTGCCAAGCGTTTAGTTAAATCACCAACTGGCCGCACTTCGCCGCCTAAACCAACTTCGCCTACTGCTAACATTGATTCTGGCAGTGCTTTTTTGCGCTGCGCTGAAGCAAGCGCCAAACAAACTGCTAAATCTAGGCTTGGCTCTTTGCTTTTGATACCACCCACTAAATTTACATAAACATCGCTTGAACTTAAACGAACACTAGCTCGTTCTGATAACACTGCCAATAACAACTGTAAACGATTAAAGTCAAAACCGGCTGTGTTGCGCCGCGGATAACCAAAATTGGTTCTGGTTACCAAGGCCTGCACTTCTATTAAAAAACTTCGCGACCCCTCGGTTAGTGAAGCAATACAAGAACCAGGCCCTTGATGGCGTGCAGATAAAAACACTGCTGAAGGGTTAGCAACTTCTTCTAATCCTTGTTCAGTCATTTGAAACACCCCTACCTCGTCTGCCGAACCAAAACGATTTTTCGCTGCCTTAAGTAGACGAATGCTCCCTGCCGGATCACCTTCTAAATTCAACACCACATCAACTAAATGCTCTAAAGTTTTTGGTCCAGCCACTCCGCCACCTTTAGTTACCTGACCAACCACTAAAGTACAAATTTTGTGTGCTTTAGCCGCTTCTACTAGTTTAGCAGTTACTGCTTTAACCTGATTAATATTGCCAGCTATACCATCCACTTCATTAGAGCTTAAGGTTTGCACTGAATCAATTATTAATAACGCTGGTTTGGTTTTTAAAGCAGTGCCAAGAACAATTTCAATCGTCGATTCATTTAAAAAGGAAATATTTTCCTGTTTAAGTTTTAGGCGTTCCAACCTTAAAGCCACTTGCTCTGCTGATTCTTCGCCCGAAGCATAAAGTACTGGCCCAGTAAAGCGATCGGCCAGTTGCAGGACTAAAGTTGATTTCCCCACACCTGGTTCGCCTGATAATAAAACGACCGACCCTTCAACCAAACCGCCACCGGTTACGCGGTCAACTTCTTTAAAACCCATAGACACTCGCTTACTAAAAGCGCCCCCTTTAATTAACTTAAAAGGCTCGGTACTAGGAAATTCCTGTGCTTTAGTCACTGATACGCCAGCACAAACCGCTACTGTACCCCATTTCCCACACTCACTACAACGACCTACCCATTTAGGATATTGAGAATCGCAATTTGCACAACGATAAACCACTGTTGGCTTAGGCATAAAAAAATTATTGATTAAGAAAACTGGTTAAAGCAGCTTCGGTAACCTCTCCATTATATAATTGACCATTAATGATATAAGATGGTGTTTCTTTAAGTCCTAGTGAATTTATTTCTTGTTGATTAAATTGAATTAATGGCAGGGTTTCATTATTTACTAAACAGCTGTTAAATTTAGAAGCATCTAAACTAAGATTTTGCGCCAATGTTGAATAAAACTCACTACCTAAACGATCTTGATTAGCAAATAAGTACTGCTGATATTCCCAGAACTTTCCCTGACGGGCGGCGCACTGGGCCGCCTCGGCCGCCTCGGCCGACTGGGGATGCACTGGTAAAATAAAATCCTTCCAAATCAAACGTACCTGAGTTAAGTTATCGCGGACAAATTTTTCCACTATAAAGGCTGATTGAGCACAATGCGAACAGCCAAAATCAGCTAATTCAATAATAGTTATTGGCGCTTCTACCAACCCTAAACTAGGATCTTGTGGAGAAATTGTTAAACTACCAGTCTGATTAGCCGGCTGAATATCAGCGACCAGATCTACTGGTTGACGCTCAGTAATTTTACGATTATCTAAAAAAACTGTATTAGCAAAAAATAATAAAATTACCACCACTGCCAACCAAACCCAAATTAGCGGCTTTGACACAAGCCTGAATGACATTAGTTTAAGGAATTAGCTGTAAACTACGCAGCTGACCAGTAGTTTCATCAATAAAATAAAGCAAGCGTCCATCGCCCGACAAACTAAGATTAGTCGCAGCTACGCCGCCACCATATTCAGTTACCGGACTAGCTAATAAAGTAGAGGTACCAGTTGTTAGATCAACGCGGTAGAAAACATCTGGTATTCCATCGGCTAACTCTCGCACATATCCTGAACCCTCTGGTAAATTTACCGGCACTGCGCAATAAGCAACGTTCTCGGTTGTTGCCATAGTGCACTTATCCACCCAAGTATTTAGTCCGACCTGTTTTTTATTATAACCAACGCGATCTCCACTAGCATCTACTAACCAAAGAGAAGGACGATAGTTGGTAGTGTCACTATAGATACTATAAAGCAACTGCTCACCGCTCGGGGACCACTCACCTTCAAACCCACGCCCCTCTACTTTTAATGATCTAAAATTTTCACCATGCAAACCAATTAACAATATTTCCTGACTAAACAAGCCACTAGGCTCACCGGTTTTTGATAAAGCTACTACCTGATTATTTGGCGACCAAGCCACTTGTACTTTATCAGCATTATCACCCAGTGGCTCAATCCCTTTTAGTTGCGAACCGTCAGTTGACACCGTAACCAACCAGCGATCTGATTTTTCTTGCCCTAAAAATTTCCCCGCCACCTCGTTGTCAGCTGGAGAAAAAGAAAATTCTGTCATTTCCTGCGGCAAGGTGAATTGTTTTTGTTTGTTAAAATCATAAAGGATATTAGCCCCATCAGGAAATTCTAAAATAGCGCTATCCCCCTTAGATGACCAAGTAATCTTTTGGGCATTCAAGTAGGCATCTTCACTCAAAAGCCGACTAGAACCACCGGCTGTAAGCTCGTAAAATTTGCCATCTAAACTATTGTAATACCTAGTAGCATTAGTTAAGGCTAAAGGCGCTTTAGCTGGAATTTGAGTGACTGGTTTAACAGTAGTAACTCCACCAGCCGCGATAGTGGCAGGCTGCTCTAAAGTGCCAACCGGACGAGTTGTAGAGGGTGGCAAGTTAGTTGGTCCTATATAACCTACATTAACATTGCCGAGACCTACCGGCGGCAAGATACCGGGCGGCATATTTTGGTTAGAAACTGGTGGCAACACGGGCGCTGGTTTAAAAACTAAATAAAAAATAAAACCAGCAATTACTAGACCGATGACTATTAAAATTATTACGTATAATTTACTACGATCAATGTTTTCTAACATAATTCCATATTACCACAAAAGGTGTGATAACTAAACACCTAATTGAAACTCTGAACCATCCTATTTTCAATATTAGGGAAAAGTGTCCGATCGGACACTTTTCCCTAATATTCAATTATGCTATATTTAAACTGCTATGAATAAACCATCAACACCTAAAACTAAAACTTTACTTTACGAAATTGCCAATTATCTTGGACAGGGATTAACAATGGCAATGGAAATACCACGCTATCAAAAAATTTATTTATCAGGCGGCGGACACGAACAAGTACTGGAAATAAAAAAGAGTAATAAACACTATGCCTGGCAGACTAATCTTTACCAACTAAAGCGCACTGGTTATATTAAAACCAAAAAAATCGGCCAAAGATTAATAATTACATTAACTGATAAAGGATCGCGAATAAATTTACTCCAACAAATTAAGCAGTCGCCTAAATACTCTACTGGATTTTCCACTTTAGTTATTTTTGATATTCCAGAACAAGTAGCTAGTGTTAGACGCGAATTAAGGCGATTTTTGCAGAAAGCTGAATTTAAACAATTGCAACGCAGTGTCTGGTTACATCCTCATAATATAGTTAAAGAATTACAACAATTTCTTAATCAAAGGAACTTAGAAGGATGGGTAAAAGTTTTTCGCGGTGAAGTTGTAAAGCGATAACCTCTAACTACAGTCAAAACAATCAAAAATATATCGGGAATTTTTGTCCGATCGGACATTTTTCCCCGACTTTTAATTCAACATACTATAATATAACATATTATAAAGAGCGCAGATTTGGATATTTTCCCCCGATTTCTAATTATAATATAATATCAAAACGGTGGTTGGACGCTCTTACCAAATATTAAAATTATCGTATATTACAATACCAAGAATGGCAGTCACTTTTCTAGAATTTTTAGAACTTATTCATCAACTTAATAAAAAACAGTATCACACGACAATAATACTACTCGTCAACAATTGTTAAAATGTTACAATATTTCGATGTTATGGTGTTAAATTGTTACAGTGTTATTGTGTTAAAGTGTTAAAAAACAAACAACTTTATCTGATCAATATTTTCTAGTATAACTAATGATTTAAATAACTTTTGACCTGACCAGTTAAATAGTGTTTAACCGTGGTCCAAGTTAATTTAGTCAATAATATAGGATTAGGTTCACTTGCCGCATCATTAAAATAAACCAAACTCTTTAATAAATGTAAACGGTTATAACGCACGCCCTGATATTTACGATCAAACCATTTTAATAATTGGTCAAGTGAATACTGTTGCAACAAAATATACAAGTCAAAAAAATCCTTGCGACTGCCTCTATTAGAAATCGCTTGCAACTTCAGGCAAGCAATATCTCGCGCGTCAGCTATATTAATACCGTTATAATTAAGCGGCGGCCACAACAAACGATAAGGATAGTGCAAAAATGTTAAACGCACCCTATTCACTATACCATGCCAAGTTCCTTTATCTTTCGCTGTCACCATCAACCGCCCAACTTTTTTTAATCCCTGCTCTAGTCTATCTAAAGAAAAATCTTTATCTGAAAACCAATCTAAATCATCTGACTTACGATGACCATACTGCAGAGCTAAAGCTGTGCCGCCGGCTAAATAAAAATCCTTAACCATCTTTTTTTTGCGCAACAAAACCAATACGCGTTGGGTAACTGGCGATAGGATTGAATCGTACATAAACTTATTAATAATTCAATATCAAACTCCAAAAAACTTGGCTTTTATTGTCCAGGTCAGGAATTTTAGCTAAAGTTTTACGCAATAAACCTTCGCCGTATAGTTGTTTAGCTTGCCGCCAATCTTTAAGGTTGCCAAACTTTAATACTCGACCGATAATAAAACGGCGATGGGTTATATAATTTAATTTCTGCCTATCTATATCCCAAAAAAGCACTGGTGAAAACTTTACGATTTGATGTTTCATAACTATATTGTACCATAAATTTCAAAAAAAATATAGCCCAACCAAAAAATCTTAACAGTATAACGCAATGATTTTTTTAGCTAAATAGCATAATAACACAGTAACGCTTAAATAATAGTTAAAGTGTTAAAGCGTTACTGTGCAAGTGCTAAAGCGATAACCTCTAACTACAGTCAAAACAATCAAAAATATATCGGGAATTTTTGTCCGAGCAAGTCATTAGAATTAACATATTTATCATTAGTTATCAACTGATGGATTAATTTTGATTTCTAGCTTCCAACTTCACTATTGCTGGTGTAAAAATTAACGTGCTGGGTATGATCTACGATTAATCTCTAAATCGCATGAATTATAGGTAAAAATACCAGAACATTTGCCCCCTATACCACAATCCCCATCTTCATCGCATAACCAATTCTTAAAATCGACTGGCGATTGACAAAATTTATGCGACTGCTTGCCAGAAACTAATGGAAAATCTTTTGGTTGCCAAAAATAATTATCCGAAACGTTATCCCAAACAATTTTATCAGGATCAGCTCCTGAAATTGGCAGACAATTCTGTCCAGCTTTTCCGACAGCAAAAGAATCATCATCTGTTGGCAACAACAGACTAGTGTCATCGTTTACTTGAACTAATAAATAATAACCTCGCAACCCCCCTCTAGTTTCACAGGTACTGTAACTTGCACCATTAAGAAAGGTTTCATATGATTCACCTTTAGGTATGAAGCCTAATTTATAATAACTGCTCCCCTCTTCAACATCCTCCTCTATTTTTTTTTCATTACCGGGAGTGTATACAACATATTTTTCACCATTCTTACACATTACCATCAAATGTATATAATCAACATAGGCATTCGTAGTCCAAGATATTTTACCCTGTGCTATAAAATTTCCGCAAGACATTTGCGCAGCAGCTTCTGATGGTTGATGACAAACACCAAAGTTATTGCTAATCAATTGTTCTAAACCGCAAATCATGCCTATACAGGATTCGCCATTCTCCGGATTAATGAATTTCTTACCACATTCAGTAATCTTTTGATTAATGCTAACAGGACATTGGTTACCACTGATGTTCTGTACTTTAATCTTAGGAATTCTTAATTCTGGAAATTCAACCAATTTTGGATTAACCAAATTCAACAAACTATATGAAAGTAAAGCAATAACCAAACCAGCCAAAGCGCCAAATAAAGTTTCGTTAGCGTCTTTAATTCGTTCAGCATTTCCAGCAGCGTAAATGCGCTTAAACCCGCCCCACATTATCAATACCACTGCCATTACCGCAATAGCTGCTACAAAAAATTTATAAAAAATAGTAAGATAATCTGCAAAACCAGTGACACTCCTTGTTAATTCACCTGCGCCAGGAATAGGAACTTGCAAATTAATTGGTTTATTTTTTGCAAAACATAAACCTTTTTTATCACCGCATTTTCGCGCTTTAGAGCTTTGATCATCCCATACTCCATTTGTATTAATACACTCATTTTGCTCCCAACACTCAGTAATGATATTTATATCTTCATCTTTTGTTTGCGCTAAAAGCACTACTGGAGTCAGTATTGCGAATATTACTAATGAAATAAATAATAGTTTTAAATTAAATTTCATAAAATTATCTTGGAATAGTTATACTAAATAATCATAACTTTATTAATTTTAAGATATTAATTTTATTAATTCATCTAAACCTACTTCTGAAATGCAAGCAGTAATATCCTGCGCACAAGCATAAGCTAAAACTAGAATCAATACGGCTGCCAAAATTACCCAAGTCCAAGGATTGAATAAAATAACAATTAATCCTTGCCAGATCCACCGCCAAATAACTTTCTTAACCTGCTTCTTTGCCATGCTGGTTACCGCCTGCTTAGCCGCTTGTTTTGTTTGTTGGCGCAATTGGCTTAAACGACTATGTTGCCTTTGTTCGGCATAAGCAACTTCTAATCTTCTTTGCTCTTCCTTATTGGTTAATCCATCCTGATTAACTGCTTGCTCGGGCATACTAATATTAAATCAAAAATTAAAAATCAAAAAACAAAACTACTTTTTTAAATTTTACAATTTTACTCCCACTTCGCGCTGTCTACTTTCCACTGACCATTTATTTTATTAAACTGCAACCTAAGTGTTTGATAAGTCAACTGTGCATCGCCTCCAAGCACAAAAACTTCTTGTCGCTGGGTGTTAACCATCACGGTAGCGCTATCTTCGCTTCGGTATAAAATTTCTGCTGCTAAGGCGCGAGTGGTTACTGAGTAATAACCAATGTTTTGAGAGCTAGAGCTGATAATGCCTGCTACTGATGCTTTCATACCAGGAGTATATAAGTAATCTAATTCTTTTAAATTTTGAAACCTGGCATCTGTGGAATAACTGCCAAAGCGTTCGGTAAATAATCTGGCTAAAGTCTTTAACTGTTGCTCATCCCTATCAACTAACGGTATGGTATTAATTGGTGGATTAACAGGGGGTAAATTTTCATTATTTACTAGTGGCTGATTATTATTAGGCAATGACTCATTGGTGTTGACTATAGAATTAGAAGTCTGATTAAAAAACCAAAACCACGCCACTGCTCCGATCAAAGCAAGGATAATTATGAGGATGAAAATTTTAAGCCAAGTTCTCATTGTTATTTTGTTCCTGCGCTAACGATTCTTCAAACTCTTTTTTAGCCTGCTCAATTTCCAATAATTGTCGCGGATCAGAGGTTATCAGCTGATCTTCGCTGTATGACGCCACCACTTTAATAGCAGCATGTTTTGAGCCAGCAAAAAAGATCCCTTCCCCCACCCCGCCTTCTAATAATAAGTACTTTTCCCCTTCGGTTAATAAAAATGTTTTTACTACTCTATCAATACCAGCCGGCGACTGCTTTAACAATAATTGTAAACTAGAGTTAGTAACAATCGCCTGTCCATATGGTGAAGTTAAAAAGTCATTAACATCTTGGGTGATTGTAGTAACACCCAAATAATATTTACGGCAGCGTTTAACTAAAGCAAAAATAAACTTGGCGCTGTCTTCGTTCTGCATTAACCACCAACCTTCATCAATCACTAAAATTCGCTTTTTCATTTCTGAACGCACTACATTCCAAATGTAATTAACAATGGTATAAATCGCCATTGGCCGTAATTCATCTTCTAAATCCCGAACAGAAAAAACCACCAGCTGGTTTTTAACATCTATATTAGTGGGGTTATTTAATAACCCGGCAAAAGTTCCTTGGGTATATTTTTTTAACCGAATCACGATATTTTCTGCACCAGTCATACCCCCAAGCACCTCTTCTAAATCCGACATTACCGGCGGCTCAGCTTTCGACAGGTCGCTAGTTGCAGTTATATCTTTTTTGGCATAAGTTTCTATTAACGCGCGATCCAAAATAGAATCTTCCTCGTGCGTTAATTTACCAAGCATTAACCTTAACAACCCTTTTAAAGTAATTACTGCTGAACGAATAATATCTCCCGTGTTAACTTCACCAACTGGCCGGGGCAGATCAAAAGGATTAACGTGCGATTGAGAATTTAGAGAAATGCTGATATAGGCGCCGCCAACAGCGTCAGATAAATGCTTGTACTCCATTTCTGGATCAATGATAATCACATCGGTTCCACTCATCATTGAGCGCAATACTTCTAATTTCACCGCATAACTTTTTCCAGCGCCCGAGGTAGCAAATACTACTGCATTGGCATTTTGCAAGGAAAAACGATCAAACAGAATCAAACTGTTGTTATGCCGATTAATACCATATAAAATGCCATTATCGCTAGTTAACTCTGAAGACATAAATGGGAAAGAAGAAGCTACTGGCGAGGTGTTCATATTAAAATAAATTTGCAACTCGTCATTAGCCAGGGGCAGGGTTGAATTAAAACCTTGCTCAGTTTGCCAAAGCGCTCGGCGCGAGTAAATCAATTTGGAGCCAAAAACCGATTCCACCTGTCCCGTTAGTTTATCCAACTCTTTTTCCGTTTTAGCATACAAAGTAACATATAAACCAAATTGAAAAAATTTCTCTGTACCCTGGGTTAAATCATCGCGCAGTTTTTCAATGTCTTTAAGAGCTGTTTCACGAATTGGGTCGCGCGGCGCGCCCTTTTCCTGATCAGCCACTATTTGTGCTTCTAAAACACCAACTTTATTTCGCAGCTGTTTTAAAATAATAGCAGGCTGCACTTGGTAAAAATACATGGCAATGTCTAAAGTTGCATTCATGTTAATAATTGAATTAAACCAACCAATTGAAATGTAGCGCGGATAACTCATTACAAACAACGTGCGTAAAAAAGTGCCGTTCAATTCCACACGATTTGACAAAATTCTTAAAGAGGAAGGCGAAATTAAATCACGCACCTTAACAGTGCCTTCACGTAACATCTTTTCCGCTTCCAGCAACTCTTTGCCTTGAAGTTGGATCTCGTCAACCAGAGCCGGCGGCGCAAGGGCTGGTTTGGCTAATTCTTTTTTAACTTTTTTAGTAAACAAAGCCATGATGTTGTATTGTTATAATATTCTAGTGTTCTAGTGCTTAAGTGTTCTAGTGTTAAAGCGACTAACTTTCTACTTGTAATTTATCAAATTCGGCTAACTTTTCCGTCTCCTGCAATTCTGGATTATAAGCATTGTAATAAAGCTCAATCAACCCCTGCGTATCTAAACGAACCGACTTGATACTCATAGAAGCCAAGCCCGAGCTAATGAATTCTACTCGGTTAGCTAATTCTTCAGTATATTTAGTAAAGGTTTCTCGTGATAGACTAATGCTAGCGCCAATGCTAAAAAGTGATTTTAAACGACTCCAAAAGCCTCGGCGCTTATCCGACAGCGAGCTATAAGGCACCACCACATAAAATCGCTTAGTCATAATTTCTCCCAAAGATACCAATTCTTTTATATAAGAAGCATAATCATCTGCCATCACTCTTAATAACTCGTTGGTCTGCTGCTTCATTAAAGTTTGGAGACTTTCTAAATAACCATCAATATTCAGTTTGCGCGATTGGATGACAATTTGAATAGGCCACTCCAAAGAGTTTAAAAAAGAAACATAGGCCTGAATACTAGCGTTCTGTTCATCTTCGCTTTTTAAAGCAAAGTTAACAGAAGAACAGATCAGCAAAGCGCGTAAGGTGCCGTCTTTCATCACCACGCAATCATCCTTGATTTCCGCAATATCAAGATAAGTTTGAGTTGGTGGACCTTTGGGAGATTTGGCTAACTTGTTCTTGGGCATAGGTACCTTTCACTATAACACTTTAACACTATAACAATATAATACGTTAACATCAAAATAATTTTTTTATTCTGTTATTATGTTCTTCTGATTAACTAATTCATCATCCGCCTTGTAGGCGCCACCAGTATCCACCACTAAGGTTAATTCCCTAAGGCGTGAATGGGAAAGAGAAACGCGCGCCACGCTGGCTGGCAAACTGACTACTGGCTCGGTGTCTGTGTTTTTTTTAAGCTCGGTGGAACTGACGGTTTTGCGCCATATTCTTAATGAAGGCCGCTGGAATCTTTGTAAAAGATTAATAACGAAAAAATGTAACGCCATGCCATTAACTTTTAAAAAAGAAAAACCCGCAACCAGCATTAAAGTAATAATCGCTTCAATAATAAAAATACCAAAGCGAGCGATTTTGTATTCAATGAACAAAAGTAAACCGCCAGCCAAAATAATTAAGAATTGGCGAGTGGTGATTGGGCCAATAATCTTATCTTCAACATCAATGAATTGTGGGACGACAAATTGCTGCATATGTAAGTAAGAGTAAGTGTAAGAGTATTGAGTAAGTTATTTATTTATTAAACCAGTTAACATTCGTGATATTTCTTCACTTTGCTTATAATATAGTGTCAAAACGCGCATTAGTTATTAAAGATTTGTCACGGAGTATCATACTAACATTTACTACCTCGTAAGTAGATCCTTTGGCTATGTTGTAAAAATTATTTGATTCTTTTTTAGATTTTCGACCAGTGCCCTCAGCAATATTGTTTGGAATGGACATAGCGGCACGAATTAAATTATTGCCTACAGTATACCGATACTCACTTGGAAGTTTTTTAACATCTTCAAGGATATCGCAACAAAACTGCTGCGACTTTTTCCAAACCTCAAGTGTTTCAAATTTGAACATTCTCTCTTACTCTATCTCTTACTCTTACTAAAACCTTAGTTTCTGATTCAAATCAACAATCGCCTCAAATTCAGCCACTGTTAAAGTTTCCTGGCTCTCGGCCTGAAGCTCGCTAATAACATCGGTAACAGCTTTCCCTTGTTCAATACTGGCGCGTCCAATTTCTAAATATATTTGATACACGGCTGACGCTTGCCAAGCTCGCACAGCGGCTAAGCGGCGCCCGATTCCGGTTTCACCAATCAATTGTATTTTAGCTAAAAGTTTAGATGTTACTGCCGAGGCACTGTCACCTAATCGGCGAAAATCAACCAAAGACATTTCTTTTAATTCCTCCAAAGGACCGTAAACTTTTGGCTTGGCTTTGACATCAGTCAATTTTGGCTTGGGTTGAGGTTGGGATTTGGTTGGCGTTATGCCAGTTTTAGCAATTTCTTCCAGCATTTCTCTGCGCCACTCAGCAACTTGATCAGTTACTGGTTTTTTAACTTTGACTGCTGGTGGTGGAGGTGGAGGTACTACTGGTTGAACCACTGGTATGGGGACTTTAACAGATGGTTTCTGATCTACCAACTTACTAAATTCCTTAATTTTATTAGGCAAGGATTCTTTTACTTTGGTAAATATTTTAATTACTGCCTCAGCTTTATCCAAAGTTAAACCCAAGCCGCCAGTTTCTACACTCCGTAATAAAACCTCCTTAGCCTCAATTTGATCGCGTACATCTTTCATAAAAGAAACAAACAGTTGTACCAATCTCCGGCGGGAAGTTTCGTCTTTAAATTGAAAATTATGTTCAGTAATAATTTCTTCGGCCAGTTGCCGTAAATTAGCTTCTAACGTGGTTCCCACAATTCCAGCTTCTAAATTCTTGCTTCTAAATTTCTCCACTTCTTCTTCGTCTTGTAAATCAAAGAAAAAAGCCGGGTCGGCAGTCTTTAATGCCGTTGGGGTATGAGTAATAAATTCCTTCGCTTTAGTTTCAGATTTTTTTTCGCTTTTCGCCGTTGGCAACGCGCCGCCCTTCATCTTTTTCCCCGATACTAACTCTATTGCTAATTTTAATTTATCCCGTTCATCTTGCGAAACAGTATATGGTTCAAATACACCAGATTTTATTACTCCATAATGTTTACCATCATTTACTGGAATTGGTTGCTCAAATCCCTTTAAATCAAAGGATGATAATTTTAATTTTTCAAACAACTGCACCAATTTCCTAGCTGCTACCTTGTCTGTGTCACCAAATAATTTTGTTTCGCGTACTAAAAATTCATTTTGTTGAATTGTATTCATTGGTTTATTTCCAAATTGCTCCAATGATTTTTTTACAAATTCACCTACCGTAGTTGATTGTGTGATATTATTCACCTTCGAAACCAATACTTCTCTATTACTGATTAATGATTGACTTAACTCATTTCTAATTTTATTTCGTTCTTCCAGTGTTAAGGTAGATACCAATACAATATTTACTTGCTCCCAAATATCAAGATAGGAAAAGGATAAAGCGACCACTATATGTTCTTCAAATAAATTATAAATCTCCGAAAATTTAAGTAAGGGAAGAATTAAAAACTTGCTTCTATATAGTAATTTTTCATACTCCGTGTATAAAGTAGGGAATTCCTTGTTTAAAGTGGGATGTGACTCTAAAAGGATATTCAGACTATCATGATATTCTTTTATTTCATGTGTTGAATTATATAAAGCAAAATAACTTAAAGTATCCTGCCAAATTTGGAGGTTATTACTATCTTTTAAATTCATCCATTTTACTGCTTCTGCCATAATTCAAACTAAGTTAAAATAAACATTACTTACCCGCAACATGTCGTAAAATTAATTTACGCATATCATCTAAACGTGATTCTATTTTTACATCTACATCTTTACCGGCAAATTGTCTTAATTCCTTTATAAACTCTACAAATTTTGGTTCATTGTGAATATTAGACTCAATTGCCATTTGTTCAATAAGCGGCATATTAAATTTAATCATATTTTGCGCGGCGTTTGGATTATAACGGCCTCTTCCTATTAATGTTGTCATTTCAGGGTAACTTTCCTGCAATTCAACTAAATAATAAGGGTTAAGTACAGAATATCGCCCTGAATTTTTATCAAGAGGATTATTCCAATATTCAGTAGAGGTAGAAAGTCTGTTTCCTTCACGGTTTCTTTTTTCAAAATCAGCTTTACTTCTCTCCATTTTAACTGCGGTATTCTGCTCTAATTGACCGCGCTGCCGCGGTGTACCGTCTTCATTAACTGACGTCGCTTGCGCATAAGTCCAGTGGTTACAATTTTGTGCTATATCAGAAAGATCACTTTCAAAATTTATGGCAGCTTTTTTATCCATGCCCAACTTTTTTATAAATACTTCATTTGTAAAAGCGTGAAGCCCAAGTACACCAGCTGGCAGATACTCTCCTTTTTTAATTTTAAGCTCGCCCCTACCCTCTGTATTGTATTCATCATTGTCTGAATCGTAATAATAATCTTCTGTTGCCTGCTGATCCATTATTACCTCGTTAAGATGGTACGCCCTAGCCGCTTGCTTAGCTACCGCAGCTGCATCATACAATTCATTGCGCGCCAATGCCCCCCGCAACAAACTCATGAGTTCATGTTCATTAGTTGTGGGGTATTTGCGTGATTCTTCTTCAATTTCCCGCCGGCCGATTTGCTGGGCAATAAAGTCACGTGGTCGAAAACTAGCAGCTTCGCTCGCTTTTTGCTTAGCATCATCGGCCTCTCTCTTATACTCTGCGCGTTGTTCAACTGTAATAGTTGGTGCTGATTCAAGGATAGCAGTTTCTTGCTCGATTTTTTCGCGCTCCGCTTGTAAATCTTTTTTCCAATTTTTAGTAAAGTTTAGACGATCATCAAGCTTGAGTATGCGTATTTGTTGACCCCCAGCAGCGGCCTCCGCTATTTTCTGATCTCTATCTTGAAGTAATTTTTTGGCATTATTCCTATCCTTTTCAATTTCGCCAAAATCCTTGCCTTCCTGTTCTTTTTTATCAGCTGATTTATTTAACTTCTCAGCTTTTATTTCCAAATCATCTATTTCATTAAAAAAATCTATATTCTTCAATATTTTATCGTATTTTTTTTTCTCTTTTTGCATTGCTATTGCTTTATCTTCTTTTGACTTAGCGGTAATAAAATCGCGCATCTCAAATGCCTTCTGGGCATCATTATTAAGCTCGGCTATTTCTTCATCCTTAGGTAAAACTTTTAGTATCTCTTCTTTTAACATGTGTCGCTTATTGTTTAATTCTCGACGTTTTTCCGGTCCCATCCCCTTATCTGGTTGTAAATCTAATATCTGTGATTTTTCCCTCCCATAAACACTGGCAAGTTTACTGTCTAAATCAAATTTCTTACCTGCTTTCTCATTCGCTGTCATCGTACTGGCTAATTTTTCCATCTCCTTAGCCCTGGCGTCATACTCTTTAAATTTCTCTGGCCTTCCAACTAAAGCGGTTTTTAGACCCTTATTCCATAAAAATCCTCGTGCGTAGTTATCTACCCATCCAGGGGCGCCAAGACCACCTAGCGCACCACCAATTCCCCCGCCTTCTAGACGCGCACCAGAAGCAATTATACCTTGAATTTCTTCTTTTCTTTTCTTGCGCGCAAACCCTTCTTTAAGGGATTTATATATTGATACCGGATTAAGATCGATTCCTGTGGCTGCCTTGTACTTCCGTGTAGCCCAAGCACCAGTTTTAGTAAACCCTTTAAACGGTGATTTGGCTATAGCGCTGCCGCTTGTTCTTATAAAATTCATAGCCGAACCAGCCAACTTTCCGCCGGCTACACCCATTTGTTGAGTTATCCATAAAGCACCAATCAGCAGAGAAATATTAACCAAAAACGACAATAATATTTCTGATTGGCCAATACCAGTAATGGCTGCTGATGGTATATCAAGTAAATCTACGCTAGCGTCTTTTCTTTCCGTAAAAGCTCCCAAGGCGCTACCACTTGTAATTTGCATAACATACAAACTCAGCCATAAGAAAAAAGCCAGGATCGGGCCAGTGGAAGCATATTTACCAAAATAATCCCACCACATATCAGCATATTTTTGACCTTGTCCGGGTAAAATATTTAAAGTGTAGGCCACAGGAGAAATTATTACCAAAAACCATAAGGCTACTATTCTGAAAATCAATACCACCACAATTACTCCTATTACGATTAAGGAAATAAAAATGGAAATTAAAGCTAGTAAGGCTGCTATTAAAAAAGTACCTTCGTCAGCCTGTAAATTACGCGCCTCCTCGGGCGTTAACTTGTTGGAAGCAAATTGGAACATTTTATCCAAGTGAAACCCTTGAATAAAATTACCAGCCGCGCTCTCGGAAAAACCATTAACAAAAGTCAGCATTACAACCTGAGCAAAATCAATCATTAAACCAGTAATGCCTTTAGAAAAATTAACCAGCACCGCCATAATCATCAGCTTGCCTAATAATTTTTTGTAATGATAATTTTCCCAACGAAAAACCGTGCCAAATGAAATAACCAACAACAGTACAATAAAAAACATGTTCATTACATCTCTTAGCAACACCCATCCTTTTTCTACTGCAGGCACGTTAATAAAATTATTGTATTCTGCAACCTTAACTAATATGCCTATCAAAGTTAAGGTTAAACCACCAAAAAATTGAGCAACTGGTAAAACAATATCGTCAGCCAAAAAGGCTTTTAGTCCAGCAGCATTAACTGGCAAAGCAACAAAAAATACAATAACACCAGTCAGTAGTATGATAACTGGTATAAATATTGGCCTTGGTAATAATAGTTTTTTGATTTTTGCGCCTAGTGACGACATTGTTGATATTAAAACATCAAAAGTGAATTATAGTGCCTTTATCGTAACATAAAATAATGATAAAAGACACTAAAATTATACCACAAAATAACCACTTTTGCAATCACAACTACTACGAATTCAAACCACTAATTTGGCTTTTAAACTTCCAAATCCATAAACCACTTTTGTCCCGATCGGGACATTTTATTAAAAAGTAATTTGTGCTATATTACTAATGATGAGAAGTAGTAATTTAGTGATTAATCTGATAAATTAAATTACCACTATCACCACCCGAGCCCCCATATCTAAAAAATAATGATCAAAACAATGCCACGCGCCTCACTAACAAAATCCGTACTTTATACATTGGGTAAACTAATTGGTAGTACTGTTGAATTAACTTTTAATCTTCATCGTTTCCGTTCTGCTTACGCTAGAGGTGGTAGAGATTACGCAATGACACTTAAACGCACACTAGATCAAAATCGCATCAAGAAAAAACTGAATGATTTGCAACGATGTAATTTTATTAAAATTAAACACTCTGGGCAAAAACTTATAATTTCACTTAACAGTAAGGGCAAATTGGCGATCCTTAAACAACAGCTCAAACAGATTAATCCCAGCAACGATTTATGTACAGTAGTAGTTTTTGATATACCAGAATCAGCAAGTTCTGCGCGAGTGCAATTTAGGCGTTGGCTGAAGACATGTGATTTTAAAATGTTGCAGCGTAGCGTCTGGATTAATAATCGTGATGTTGCTGATTTGCTTAATCAAGCCATACAAGAACTTCGCCTGCCAGGATGGATAGTTACTTTAACCACCCTAACACCAAGCGTGTATCAACAATATCGCAAACTCAAATAACCACTTTTGT
>JBDRTU010000030.1:0-14792 GCA_043823825.1 Patescibacteria group bacterium | reverse complement strand
TTAAGTGAAATATTTTTCTGAAAATTTTTCTTTATTGATAAGATGTTGAAGGATTTTTGATTATAATAAGGTAGAAATTTTGATTTTTATTTTATTTTATTTAAGAGGGGGATTTAATAAGGTGTTTTTACTTGCTCCGCTATCGCTACGCAAGCAAAAACGATTTATTTAAACTTTATGGAAAAAATAAATGAAAACAATCCAGAAACAAAATACCGCCTTGGAGTAATTTCGGATACGCAAGAGAGAAAGGGTTCTGGAATTACTGAAGCGTTAAAACCACTTCGCCAATTAGAAGATGACGGGGTTAAATTAGATTTTATAACCCACATAGGCGATCTGTCCGGAGTAGGCAGTATTTCAAAATATGTTAAAGAGGCAAAACAATTAGCAACTCGCTACGATAAAGAAAAAAGCGGGGTTGAAGTAAGTCAAGAAATGGAACAATATGACCTAACGATAAAATCGCCAGAATACCAACAATTCGCGTCCGATCTCAAAAATAAGGGGGTGGAACAAAATATCGTTATTTACGCTCTTTGGTCTGCAAAACAGCGTGGCGAGTTTGAACAAGCATTAAATGATATGGAACAACAAATCAAAGATGTTGTTGATGAATTACAAGAGTTTAAATCAGAAGTTAAACACATTATGGGAAACGCAGACCGTGCATTTCCGGAAAAATTAGAAGCAACCCAAAAATTATTAAACGAGCAAAGTATAATATCATATGATCGACCACTACACTTATCGCTAGATGAAAAAACTTCCGTGGTTTTTTGGCCATCCATGAAAGTTGACGAAAATAACAAGGAGCAGATCCGAGAATTACATGAAACAATTGATCAATTCTCTAAATTGATGAGAAATAAACAATCAATTTTAATTTTTGCTCATGAAACGCCATTCAAAGGACCGATGAAACCTGGCGTTTATGAGAAACGAGTTAAAGACGTCGGGCTTAAAGGATCTGAAAGAGTGCCGTATAAACAATTTTTACCAGTGAGTAGATTTGTTATGGAGCTTGCTCGCAGATTACCAGCTGACGCAAAAATAGCTATGACCGCTGGCCATATGCATGTCCCACGCGAAACTATTGAAGCCGGAACGCAGTATATAAAGTTTGATGAGAAGGGTAAGGCAAAAATGAGATTATTTGGATTGGGTGGAAAGATAGACCAGAATAAATACGAAACAATTCCGGGTGGCAAGAGAACTATTGATCTTTATTATTTATCTGAAGGAGAAGTCGGAACATTTGAAATAAAGGAAGATGGCACAATCCAATATAATAAATTATCAAAAGATAAAGAATATAATAAGAAGACAATTCCACGATCATTAGTACAATCTTTTTTTGAAGAGAAGTGGGAAGAGACCGCTAAGCTAAATAATGAATCTGTTTATAAGTCTTATGAGAATCCAGGCGCAGAAATTTTTACTAATACTATTATTAATAATGAAGGCAAGAGTGTTTTAGATTTAGGATGTGGTGATGGGCGGTTTGCGCTTAAATATGCCTCTGATGGTCTCCAAGTCACAGCAGTCGACTTCTCTTCGGAAGCTATAAAAAGAACCTTAGACAGAGCTAAATGGCTAGATATCTCCGAACGTGTTAAATGTGAGATAAATGATATAAAGAAATTTTCATCAAGTGAAAAATTTGATGGCATAAGTTGTAATAATATTCTCCATTATTTTACTGACGAGGAAATTAATTTAATAGTAGAGAAAATGCAAAATATGACTAATTATAACGGTTTAAATTATATTGTATTTGAGTCTGATATTAAAATGTCATTACCTAATGGAGAAGAATTTTCATTTGAAGAACAGGAACATCGATCCGCTGAAGAAATTACAAAATTACTAAAGGAATTATATAAGGAATGGGAGGTTATCCACGAGAGTAAAAGGCCAGAAACAATAGATCCATATCTGCCGCCTATTGTTAGACAACATCTAAAAACTGAGGCCAATACCTATAAAAGAAAGTTTGAAGCAATAGATTTAGTGTTTATGAAAAAATCTAGAATTACCAAGGAATAATTATGGCACAAAAAATATTTAAAGGCATCGCCGCTTCGTCTGGACTTATTCAAGCTGAGGCGTTAATTATAGATAATCCAATGGTCGCGCCAAGCTTACCGGTCGGTGATTTTGTTGTGATAGCCGAATATACTACACCGGCTCTTAATTTATTGTTTATGAAAGCCAAGGGCGTGGCCTGCGAGACAGGGGGCATGACCATGCATGCCGCAGTAATAGCTCGCGAGCTCGGAATTCCATGCGTAGTTGGCGTCAAAGGAATAATGAAATCAATTTCGAACAAACAAGTCATAACTATTGACGGCTCAAAAGGTGAAATATATGTCAAGCAATAATAATCTTTACGAAAGGATGATGAAAGCACAGGTCAAAGCCGTGCTTAATGTTTTTAATGAGGGCAAAGCTGGCCGCTGGCCCATGCCTGTATTCCCCGATTCGCCCATTATTGGTATATATTCTAGCCCTTTTGTCGCTCAACTTATGTGGCAGGCTTTTCAAAAACTGACCAGTGATAAACAAGCTACAGAAAAAATGCGCAAGGCCTATGTTTATCCCTCTCGGTTAGCCAGAACACCGCACCTCTACCCCCAACGCGCTTTATGGCCACTGACACAACAAGAAAAAACTAAGTTTGGAGATATTGTGGCCACAATTTTATCCGGAATGTACAAACAAGACATTTTTTGTGAAAATGGTTCAAATATTATCTATACAAACAACGAAATATCAGATCTAATCAATAAAAACAAAAACTATTTTATAGAGAATAATTTTCAATTATTAAAAAGATTGTCAGGAGTTCTGTGGATGTTAGTTGAATGTTTTTTCCCTCGCTGGCACAACACATTTCACGAATATTCTGGTCCTTATAAAATTGGTGGCAAAAAAATTCTACTTAAAGAATTCCATGATTTAAAACCTTATTATCTGTCAAAAGAAAATATCTTATACCATTTTGAAAACATAACTGTCATAGAGGAATACAAGACGGAAGTAGAATTTAACTTTGACATTCATAATCGGGTTAGCTACGGCGCAACAAATGAGGGTTTACTTAACCGTTATGCCATATTAGTAGATAATCAACCTCAAAAAATTGACGATTTGTCCAACTTACTGGAACAACTACAACAAACTCTGCAAAAATGTGTTAAATACCTGCAAGAAATGAATAAAGAGCAGATGATTGTTTTCAACGGCCAAGGTGAATTTTATGCCCTAGTCCACCCGTTGACTACAATAGTTGATATTTCAAATGATTTACCAGATAAATTTTACGAGAAATCAAAAAGACCAGAGATAACACCAAAAGAACAAGAGGTATGGGATTGGATAAAAACCTCACCAAAAGATGAAAATGGATTTAAACATTTATTTGACATAAAATCAGAAATGTAATAATAAGGTGTTTTGGCTCAAAAAATTCACCCCTAACCCCTCTTTTTTGAGCCAAGACTTAAAAATCAAAATTTCTTTTATTGATTTAATAAAATCCTTCAACAATACATTAAGGATGAAAAATTTTTAGAAAAATACGCTGCGGTTTTGGCTTCCAAATATAGTGCGGCAAAAACGAAAATACAATATCAACAGTTAATGCAATTAATAACAGTCAATTAAGCCAAAACCTTGCCCCATTGCACTCTCGCTCGTTCCTCGCTCGGGTCACATAACACAGCATATCTGGTTCGCTCCTGCCGTCGCTCAACCCATATCCTGACTCCGCTATCGCTCCGTCAGGACATCAGATATGCTGAAACGTTAAATGAAGTTTTATCGACCGCCAACAATCATGGCGGCGAATTTTTATAAACCATTAATCACTTTAGTAATCATATCTAAATATAGATATTTTTCCATCACTAGTATAAAAATGCTTACTGGATTCTTCGTTAGCAATAGTATTCAACCTTTCAGAATCTGCCCAATAGTTATTTATTACCAGGTAAATAGTATTGATTCCCAATTGTTCAGGCACTTTAATCATTACATCATAATAAGGCCCGTTATTCTCAACTGCTTCTAGGAAAATCGGGTAAAGGGGATTGGTGCCAGTTGGTAAGGGGTAATAAAAATTGCCATTATAATATTTACTAAATCCGAACTCATGCAGGGCAGCGGCTGATACTGCTTGATTAGCTAGTACCACGTAAGGTGTGTCACCGGCGTCTTGGGCTATTAAATTTACAGCTTCGATATCTGATTTAGTGGTGTTGTAACCAGTGGCTTTATTATATAAATCAATTCGCGGGTAGGTTAAGTAGAAAGCCGTAGTTAGTCCAATTACTAAACCGCTTAGTAGTAATAATCTAAAGCTATTTCCTTTTAGCCATCCCTTTTGCCAAAGATCAGCAATAGCATACATTACTAACGGCCACAAAAATAGCAGCGCTAGTTGCCAAAGTCGTTCAGAATAAAATCCCTGTTCATTAGCTGTTAAATAAGGGAAAGTAAAAAATAATTTCATTATTAAAAAACTACCTGTAAGCAAAGCAAAAGCCAAAGCAAACGGCTTTAATCCTGGATATTTATTTTTGGTTATAAATAGACCCCAACCAGCTAAAAATAAAAAGCCCCAAACTAGTAGCCGCCCTATCAAATAAACAAAATCAACTAAATCAACATAATAAGGAAGTATTGGTAAAGCATTTTTTATTAATTCACCTAAACCAGCTAAATTTACTAAAAAATTATTAGTTAAAATAACACTGGCACCACTAGTAGTCAATTCAGAAAATACAACAAAAGAAAGTGGAACTATTAAGAGTGAAACTATAGCAGTAGGAGATTTAAGCCAGGTAATGGCTGGTTTAACTTGTTCAAACAACCAAAATAAGAACATTATTAAAACCAGAGGCAAACCTGTTAGTGGGTGGGTGAATAAGCAAGCTGCAGTAACTAGAATAATTGGCCACCAAGGCACTGAAGCATTTAAACGACGGGTTGCCATTAGCATAATCGCAGCCAAGGCCCACATATTAGCTAATGCTTGTGGGTTAGTAATAGTGAAGATTGACCAAACAAAGATCAAAGAGCTCGCCGCGAGCACTAACAAGTGCTTATGATCTTTAAGTAGGTTTTTCAAAAACAAGAAAAAAGAACTGGCCCAGGTCAGTGAAGCCAATATTAGCAATAGCCAACGATCAATATTTTCTACAGTTACAGACAATAATTTACTTAAGAATACCACCAACGAATATTGCCCCAGATAATAAAGTGGTTTGGGAGAAATAGTGCCAGTTAATGCTAATAAACGTTCGCTAGCTTGATGAACCCAGGGATCAAAACCGTAAGAAAGAGGGAAAACTAAGGGTAGTAAAGACCAAGTGCCGAGCCCCAAAATAACTAACCATAACACACTGCGTTGCTTGCGATAAAAGGCGATGAAAGTGACAACTAGCAATCCATACAAAACTAATGGTAAGGGCGGTAAAATTTGCCAAGGGCTTCTGACCGCTATGTTTATTTGATTTAGGCATAAAGAGATTAGTAAGGTTAAAAAAATAGCGAAATAAAAAAGCGCCGGCCAAGGATTGGTATTTTTTAATTCAATAATAGCGGCGTCATTTTTATTAAAGCGTAAACATAAGTATAAAAGTAAAGGCAAAGCATAAAGAACTAATTGAAAAATTAATTGACCAAAATCAATCAAATAAAATAAGACGCTGCCGCTAATAGCCACCGTAGCCATGATTATCACCAACCCCCAAATTAACTGCTCTGCTCGGCTTTTAGTAAATCTTATTAGTTTACTTGTAACTACTGTTAAGAGGATAAGATACAAGGCACCAAGAGCTAATCCGATATATGGAAGCTGCCAGATTAGAGAGTTTGCATTAATAACAATTGCCAGGAGCAGAGCTATGATTAACGTACCTAACATATTTCTTATTGTACCATTTTCCCTAAAGATTGTTATAATAGATTAAGTATGTTGTTTGGATCAGATAAAAGACTGGAAGTCGCTTTAGTAATTTTAATTGCTGTAATAGCGGCTGTGGTTTATTCTAGTTTTTCCTGGAATTTACCTTGGCGTTTTAATTCTCCTGATGAGATGGCTAATGCCAATTTTTCTCTGCGTTTTGCCCAAAATGAAGAATTGCCAATTGAGGCGCCGTTAAATGAAGTGGCAGGTAATAATATTGTTCATCCGCGCAGTACGACAGTAATACAAGGTAAATTAGTACCATCTAGTTTTTTGGGACTGCCTTTAATTTACGGCAGTATAGCAAAATTTTTAGGCACTGATGTTCTTCCTTATCTTACTCCGTTTTTTGGCTTATTAGCTCTTCTGGCTTTATATTTTTTTATTAGAGAATTATTTGATCGGCGCACAGCTTTGATTTTTGTTGTTTTGGTAGCTAGCTTACCAGCTTGGTGGTATTACCACACCAGAGCCTTTTTTCACAATGCTTTGTTTTTTGATTTGTTGGCTATTTTACTGTATTTATCACAAAAAATATTACGGCCTGGTTGGGCCTGGCAATATATTTTAGCTGGTTTGGTATTTGGCTTGGCTTTAATGGTAAGAACCTCGGAGATATTTTGGCTGCTGGCCGCGGCTGTAGTTTGGTTTTTATTTAATCACTCTAAAATCAGATTAGGCCCCACTTTGGCTGCTGGTGTTTCTGCTTTGGTTGCTTTTTCACCAACTTTATTAATGAATAAAGTGATTTATGGTAGTTATTTATCCTTTGGCTATCGTTTAGGCATTGAGTTTACCAGTATTAATTTAGAAAAATCAATCTCATTTTTAAGAGAGTTAATTTTGCCATTTGGCCTTCATCCCCAGACTATGATTCTGACAGTACAAAACTATTTACTGGGTTTACAATGGTGGTGGACTATTTTAGCAGTAGTTGGTGTGTTTTTTGTAATTTGGAATTGGTTAAAATTCACTAGCGTACAGAGATCTTATCTCATCGCATGGTTGGTCGCGAGTTTATGGTTAGTAGTTCTTTATGGCAGTTGGCTATTTAATGATAACCCCGACCCGAGCGCTATTACTTTGGGCACGGCCTATATGCGTTATTGGCTGCCCATTTTTGTTTTTTGGTTAGTACCAGCTTCTTACTTATTATCTAAGCTGTGGCATTATCGCTTAAGCCGTTTATTAGTAATAGCGGTGATCAGCGCTTATCTTCTACTTTCCTGGCAATTAGTGATGCTAGACCCAGAAGAGGGTTTAATAAAAATAAAACAAAACATTATTCGTTTTGAACAAACTGGTCAGCAAGTGCAGGCTTTAACATCACCTGAGGCAGTGATAGTAACAGGCATTACTGATAAATTCTTTTATCCAGAACGGCAAGTAATTGTTGATTTATACAAAGAAAACGATTTTTTTTCAGTAGCTAAATTAATTAAAGCTGGTATTCCAGTTTATCATTTTCACAATACTTGGCACCCAGCAGAATTTGAGAATTATATTAATGAACAGCTTGAACCATTTGAGTTATCATTAAAACCTGTGAGCCATGATTTAGGCACGCACAGTTTATATCAATACTATTTGCCAACATTATGAAATGGGGATGGCTAAAAGTATTTATTCCGTTACTATTATTGTTGCCAGTGGTTTGGCAGGGCTTAATAAGTACTAATCCCATAGAAGTTAGTACAAATTTTGTTAAACGAACTCCTTGGTTTGATCATTTATTGCCAGCCGGTAGAGTGGAGCGGCAAGGTGATGTATTTATGCTTAATGCCGAACCGATTTATTTTAATTTACGCCTGCCCCCTCGAGTAGAAAGAGTAATGTTGTCGTTAGAACTTTCCGAAAATATGGTTGATCTCCGTTTGGGTGTGCAGCAGGGTGAAGGTTGGAGTTATTATTTTCCTCAGCAACTAACTAATAGCAGCCAGCGTACTGTGATAATTGAAAAATTTTTTTATGCTCCCAGTCACCGACTGCGCTTGATAGTTTCGGTGCCCAATTTGCAGTCTGGGCAGGTTGGTATTCGTCAGGTTAAAGCTTCTTTAATGCGCCACACCTTTAATTGGTCGTGGTTTGGACAAACTATTATTAATCGTTATCGATCATGGATAGAACGCCTTTTAGCCCCCTTAGCCAAGAATATTCAACCCCAGACAGACGACGAACTTTAACCGAGCAGTTGTTTTCTGGTTGGTTTAGATCACTGGTACCAGCGCTAGCTGAGTCGCTGTTTGTAGCTTGGTGGATGTTGTTTCTGTTGGAATTGTACCGTCCGGGTTTAGTAAGTACTGTTTGGGATTTAAACCTATTATTATTTTTTGCTTTAGTATTTTTAGTGGTCGGGCTGTTAGTTGGCAGCCGGACTGGAAAAGTCCACTCGCTAGTGGCGATAATTTCAGCTATCTTAGTAGCCTTGTATCTTTGGCAGTTATTAGGAAATTCCTGGTGGGCATTGATTGCAATCTTGGCTGGCGTTGTTGTCTTTTTTATGTTTAAATATACTTATCATGATTGAGGGCGTAGTTATCAAACCTTTAAAAATTTTTCCCGACATTCCCGATGTGCAAGAACAAAATGTTAAACCAGGTTTTCTCGCAGAAGTCTTGCGTTCTGATGAGGGGTTATTAAAAAAATTTGGGCAAACCGTTTTTACAGTAGCGTATCAAGGCACTATTAAAGCGTTTCATTGGCACACCAAGCAAGATGATTTATGGTTTGTAGCAACTGGGATGGCGCAAATAGTTTTATATGACAGGCGGCCCAATTCTAAAAGTAAAGGAAAAACCCAAGTGATTATGGCGGGCGAGAGGGATTATAAACTAATTCTTATTCCAGCAGGTATCGCGCATGGTTATCAAGTATTAAGTAAAGAGCCAGTATTGCTTTTTTATCACACCACTGAAACATATAATAAGAACTCACCCGACGAGGAACGCATTCCTTTTGATGACCCCACTATAAATTTTGATTGGTCAACTAATAATAAAAATTATGGCTGAATGTATATTTTGTAAAATTGTAGCAGGCACATTGCCTTCGTATAAAGTTTATGAAGATAGTGACACTATTGGCTTTTTAGATATTCACCCCACTTCCCCTGGCCATACTTTGGTGGTGCCTAAAAAACATTATCCTGATTTAGTTAATACACCACCCGAAGTAGCAGCTAACTTAGTGGCGGTAGCTCAAAAGTTGGTGCCCAGCATTATGGACGCCCTAAGCGTCCCGGCTTTTAACATAAGCATTAACAATGGTGCTGAAGCAGGACAGGTGATACACCACACCCACTTACACCTTATTCCTCGAAGCAGAGATGACGGTTTGCGGCCATGGCCAGCAAGCGACTACCGAACAGGAGAAATAGAAGAAATTGCTAAAAAAATTAAAGCCAAAATAGTATGAGTAGGGGACGTAATAAAATCAATTGGGCTGGGCGGCAAATGCCGGTGGTAAAATTATTGGCCGAACGTTTTAAAAAGCAACAACCTTTTCGTCAGGTGAAAATTTCAGCTTGTTTGCATGTCACTGCTGAAACCGCCAATTTGATGCTGGCTTTAAAAGCGGGGGGTGCAGAACTTGCGCTTTGTGGTTCTAACCCATTATCAACGCAAGATGACATTGCACAGAGTTTGCGTCGTGAGTTTAAAATACGTGTGTTTGCTAAGCGAGGTATTTCTAATAAAGAATATTATAAGGATGTTCAACTATGTCTGGAGCACGGGCCACAGTTAACAGTAGATGATGGTGCAGATTTAGTTACTTATCTTCATACTAAGTCCAAGCGCTTGATAAAATATGTTTGGGGCGGTACTGAGGAAACTACTACTGGAGTAATGCGTTTACAAGCAATGGCACGGGCCAAAAAATTGAAATATCCGCTAATCGCTGTAAATTCTGCCTTGACTAAATATTTGTTTGATAATCGTTATGGTACTGGTCAATCCACTATAGACGGTATTTTGCGCGCTACTAATATCTTGTTGGCTGGTAAGGTAGTGGTGGTAGCGGGTTATGGCTGGTGTGGGCGTGGGATAGCCTTAAGAGCCAGGGGAATGGGAGCGAGAGTAGTGATTACCGAGGCTAATTCGGTGAGAGCGCTGGAAGCAATTATGGATGGTTACGAGGTATTGCCTATGCAGCGAGCCGCCAGGTTGGGTGATTTATTTATCACTTCTACTGGTGATGTAGACGTTATCACTAAACAGCATTTAACTTTGATGAAAGATGGGGCTATCTTAGCTAATGCCGGGCATTTTAATACAGAAATAAATATTCGCGATCTGGAGCGGTTAAGTACTGATAAACGAGAAATTAGGCAAAATTTAGTTGAATATACTCTCAAAAATGGCCGTCGTTTATATTTAATCGCTGAAGGTCGCTTAGTAAATCTTAGCGCTGCCGAAGGTCATCCCGCGGCAGTAATGGATTTAAGTTTTGCCAACCAAGCGTTATCAATTGAGTTTTTAGCTAAGAATCATGCCAAATTAAAGCCCATTATTTATCCTGTCCCCGAGGAAATAGATTTAGAAATAGCCAAATTAAAGTTAAAAGCTATGGAGATATCACACGACACTTTAACTGCTAAGCAGGTAAAATATCTAACCAGTTGGCAAGCAGGAACTTAAACTTATGACAAATAAGGAATTAAAAAAGATTACTGAATTATTTTTCGAAATAGGCAGCTTGCGGCGTATGAAGCGTTCGCAGATACAGAATTTGGGAAAAACGGAGGACAGTGTTTTAGATCACAGTTATCGGGTAGGCATGATGGGTTACGTAATAGCTAAAATGGAAGAGTTAGATGCTGATAAAGTTTTAAAAATGTGTCTATTTCATGATTTAGCTGAATCACGCACGGGAGATAGAAATTGGATTCATAAGAAGTTTGTTAAAGTTGATGAAATTAAAGCCTCGCGAGCTCAATTTATTGGTACCCCCGTTTCCAATGAAGTGCTAGCGTTGTTAAAAGAATATAATGCCCATAAAACACCAGAGGCTAAACTGGCTAAGGATGTTGATTATTTAGAGCAAGCGTTTCAACTGAAGGAATATTCCGATCAAGGAAATAAGGAAGCCGATCGCTGGTTACGGTCACCGTACAATGTCAAAGCGATTAAGAATAAAACTGCCAGACAGGTTGTGTCATTGATGCTTAAGTCAGATATTCATGATTGGTGGTGGAGGAAATGGTAGTATGAAAATTTTAGCCATTGCAGGCCGGAGATTTGCGGTCAGTTTTAGTTTATGTCTTGTCTAAACAAGGAGCGCGCCAAGCATTTATTACCTACTCCAATATATAATTGGTTTAAAAAAATTTTCTACTTCTCGGCCCTCCGTTCCGCCAAAAGGGCTTTTTCAAATAGTTCTTTAGAACCAGCCTGGCTCCATTTTTCGTTTATTGATAAATGGAAGAACCATTTTTCCAAAGTTGGTGCCTATGATTATGGTGAGGAGGGTTCAATAAAACGGGGACAAGAACGCGCGAACTTGCTTTTATCGTATATTAAAAGTAAAAAAATTAAGCGTAGTTTGGAACTTGGTTGTATGGATGCGATGACTTCCGCAGCCTTGTTATATCAGGGCATTGATGCCACTGGTTTAGATTTAAATCGTCATTTAACTGATAGGGCGATTAGGCTTGGCGTAAAATTAATAATCGGCCAGGCTGAAAAAATACCACTGGCTAATGAATCGTTTGATTTAGTTTTTTCTTTCAATACTATGGAGCATTTTAACAAGCCAGAGGAGGTTATTAGTGAGTCATCCCGTCTGTTAGTCCCCGGCGGTTATTTTTTTATTGACTTTGATCCACTCTATTGCTCACCCCGCGGTTTACATGCCTATCGAAAAATAAACATTCCTTACCTTCAGTTTCTTTTTAAAGAGGAGGATTTAGTTAGCTATGCTGACCGCCATAGGCTAAATTGGAGCGAGCTGCCATATGTTAATAAATATTCGGCCGAGCAGTTTCGTGAGCTTTGGTCAAAGATGGTGGATAAATTCGATATAATTTATTATAGTGAAGGGACCGACTTAACTGCCATGTCATTTATTACTAGATTTCCATCCTGTTTTAAGAAAACTAGTTTAAGGTTTGATAATTTTATTATCAGTCACATGAGAATTGTGGCTCGAAAAAAGATATAATTTATATATATGAAGATTCTTGTTACAGGTGGGGCGGGCTGTCTCGCCCGAGGCAGACGAGCCTCGCATAGCTATTTAACTACTATATAATCCGATTGTAATTTTAATCGAATCATATGAAGATATTGGTTACAGGAGGAGCGGGATTCATGGGGTCGGCTTTTATTCGTTATCTGCTTCAGGAGCACCCTGAGGATCTGGTTGTGAATTTAGACAAGCTGACTTACGCGGGCAATTTGGACAATTTAAAAGAAGTGGCAGATAATTCAAGCTACAAGTTTATTAAGGGTGATATTGCTGATGAGAAAATAATTAATCAAGTGATGGCTGGCCAAGTGGATGTAATTGTTAATTTCGCGGCAGAGACTCATGTGGACCGTTCTATTTTGGGGCCGCGAGATTTTATTATGACCGATGTAGTGGGCACTTTTACTTTATTAGAAGCTGCTCGTAAACATAAGATAGCTCGCTATATTCAAATTTCTACAGACGAAGTATATGGCTCCACTGAAAAAAGATTTATTGAAGAAAGTAAATTCAACCCATCTAGCCCTTATTCGGCTTCCAAGGCCGGAGCTGATTTACTGTGCCACGCTTACGCTAAAACTTATCAATTGCCAGTCGTGGTAACTCATAGTTGTAATAACTATGGACCATATCACTATCCCGAGAAATTAATTCCGCTGGCTATTACCAATATATTAGAAGGCAAAAAGGTGCCAGTTTATGGTGATGGTAAGCAAGTGCGAGAGTGGATTTTTGTAGACGATCACTCGCGAGCAATAGATATGCTGGTTCATAAAAAAAATGCCGACACGGTTTATAATATTGGCACTGGTTGGGAATATACCAATCTCGAAGTGGTTAGTCAGATAGTAAAAATATTAGGCAAAGACGAAAGTGTTATTGAGTTTGTAAAAGACCGTCCAGCACATGATCGGCGTTATGCTCTTGATTCTGGACGTTTGCGCGAATTTGGCTTTAAACCAAAAGTCCATTTTATTGATGGTTTAGCTAAAACCATTGAGTGGTATAAAGCCAATAAAATTTGGTGGCAGAAAATAAAAAGCGGGGAGTATCTAGAATATTATAAAAAACAGTATCAATAGCGGTGATTATAGTGATTTCATTATGTTATTAAATTATTATTTGTTATTATTATGATAGTAGGGACTATCATAATAAAACATAAACCATTATATGCCCAAGTTTGATATTAAAAAGTTATCAACCGACCAACAACGAATCTTATTAGAGCGTTTTTTTCTGGCGGTAGCTTCTTTAAAGCATTATAATGAGGTGCGAGATTTTTTTAAGGATTTATTGGATCCTCAAGAAACAGCAATGCTGGCTCGCCGTTTAAAAATAGCAGAACTTTTAGATCAGGATTTAACCTATGAGGAGATAGCATTACGGCTTCATACTGGCAAAGATACAATTGCCAGGGTGGGGAAGTGGTTTTATAACGGTCACGGAGGATACCAGTTATTGGTTAAACGTCTAAAGGATTATGACAAGAAACGACGCAGGAGTTAATTAATTACTATTAATTTATTGATATGATAGTAGGGACTATCATACTGCGGTAAAATTGCTGTAATTTATGTTGAGAAAAAGTAAAATTTTGATTTTAGGGGCGCAGGGTATGTTAGGAAGCGATCTGGTTAAAGTTTTTAGTGAGAAGCAAGAAGTTACAGCGTGGGACAGGGAAGATATAGACGTTACACAAGAGACAGAAGTGATGGCTAAAATTCTACCCTTAGAACCGCAGGTGATCATTAACGCTACTGGTTATACTGATGTTGATAGTGCAGAAGATAATCAAGACACGGCATTTAAGGTCAATACTGAAGCAGTAAAATTTATTACTTTAGCTTGCGAAAAAGTTAATGCACGTTTAGTTCATTTTTCAACTGAATATGTTTTTGATGGTACTAATAAAGCTGGTTATAAGGAAGATTCAGTAACTAATCCTTTAAATATTTACGGCCAGTCCAAATCGCAGGGTGAGAAATTTGTTTTAAAATACTCTAAAGGGTATTTAATCAGAACATCTTGGCTTTTTGGTAAAGCTCCACAAAAAGGCAAACCGCGGGGATTAAATTTTATTGATACTATGATTAAAATGGCTAGTGAGCGTGAGGAAATAAAAGTAGTGAATGATCAATTTGGTAAACCAACTTATACTAGAGATTTAACTAAAGCAGTTCATCAATTAATAACAGAAGATTATCAGCCGGGTATTTATCATTTGGTAAACGATAATGTTTGTTCGTGGTATGATTTAGCTAAGGAAGTTTTGAGGATTAAAAATATCAATACACCAATTTTACCAATAACCTCTAGTGAATATCCCACCAAAGCTCGGCGACCTCAATATGCAGTTTTACTTAATACCAAATTTCCACATTTTAGGCCTTGGCAGGAAGCCCTGCGACAGTATTTAGAATTATTTGATTAGAAGTTTGGTTGCTTATTGTATTAAATTCCAGCGTTTGGTATCTGGATTTTTTGGTTAATGTTTTAGGCACACACATTTGGCGGATTAGTTAGTTGATAATTCTTCAGAAATTCATTTGGACTTTTGCCGTTTAATCCGCAATGCTCTAAATCGTTGTAATAATCATTCCATAGTTTGAGCTTTCTTTGCAAATCATTG
>JBDRTU010000029.1:0-21955 GCA_043823825.1 Patescibacteria group bacterium | reverse complement strand
AAGTAACTGAGGTTCCAGAATTGTATGAAGCAGACTGACTTGTACAAGTAGTTCCACAACTAATACCTGATGGAGAGCTAGTAACCGTTCCTCCAGCAGCTGTGTTTTTAGTAAGAGAGAGGGTATAAGTAGTAACAGTAGTATTAAACGTGGCTGTGACAGACCTAGCAGCTGTCATAGATACCGCACAAGAACCAGTGCCAGTACAAGCGCCTGACCAGCCAGCAAAAGTATATCCGCTGGCACTACTAGCTGTTAAAGTAACTGAGGTTCCAGAATTGTATGAAGCAGACTGACTTGTACAAGTAGTTCCACAACTAATACCTGATGGAGAGCTAGTAACCGTTCCTCCAGCAGCTGTGTTTTTAGTAAGAGAGAGGGTATAAGAAACAATGCCCGAGCCAGTTGCCTGATTTCCTGTTGCTGCAGGTGTTTTGTAGTTTGTTCCCTGGTCAGTTCCTAATGTGTCTACTTTACCTTTATATTCATATACTGCCACATAATAGGTTGTGCTGGGGGAAAGGCCGGTAACTTCTACGCTGGTGCCTGTATCTTTATAAACAACATAATTCGAATCAAGTCCGACGCCAATTTTTGAACCGCTACTAAATACTGGGTTAGCCGAGTAGGTGCTATATGTGCCGTCTGCTGGATTGGTTCCTACTGGAGCGCCTGACTTCATTAATACTATTACCCCATCGCCATTACCACGAATCCAATTTACAATCATACTAGTTGTACCAACTGAAGTAAAGCTTATGCCAGATGCCTGGGTTGACGGCTCAGTATAGAAACTGGCGTCTGGGGAGTAACCTGTACCAATTGAGTTGGTTGCGTAACCGCGATAATATAGTTTAGTGCCTGCGGTCAAACTATTTCTGGCATCAGTGAAAACTCCTAGACTACCTGCGCCTTTAGTAGAACAGTTCCCAGTTGATATATTTGGCGCAGATGTTGTTCCCCAGCAGGTTCCGTGTTGAGCAATAGTAAAATTACTACTAGACGTAATATTGGCGCCTAAAGTAGCGCTGTTATGAGTAATAGAAGTGGCGGTGGGTGAAATTAGGATAGGAACAGAGGTGGCAGTAGTGAATTGCTTTACTTGTCCATAAAAATACTTATTCAGTGTGGGTACAGGAAGAGAAGCTGCATAGAAAAAGGCGCAATAATAATAAGTTGTATTTGGTTCTAATATTAGACCATCATTCCCATCTCCTACCCTTATTCCACCTTTATCCACATCAGAAGTTGTTGATTCCTGTATTATTTGATCTCCTACTAAATCACCAAGATTAATATCTGTGAATGGGACTGCGGCAGGGAATCCGTATCCATAAATTGCTAAATCCACACAACTTCGATTTTGAGTACTAACAGCAAATGAAGCTGAAGGAGTGCCAGGGCTGGATGGTATCTGTGTTCCATTTAAGTTAAGTGTACCAAAAAGAATAGCCCGATCACTGGTTATTTCACCTGCACTACCAGTAGTAACAATTGGTGTCCCTGGCGTTATGAAATTAGCATTTACAATAGTAGAAGCCGCAATAGTCACAGTGCAACTGGTGCTAGTGCCAGTACAAGCGCCTGTCCAATTTTTAAATAAATCCGAACCAGTCTCTTGCGCAGTTAATGTCAAGCTGCTTCCTAAACCATAAAAATAAGTGCAGTTAGTAGTACTGCAATTTACTGTTTGGGCAGGATCGTTGCTAGTAACAGTACCAGTTCCGGATACATTAACAACTAGTGATCCAGCTTGCGGCTGCCAGCCATAAAAAACCATTACGCCTTGGTTGGTAAAAGCAAATTGATTTACTCCAGCGCCAACGGCATTAGGCGTCCAAAAACGCAGCTGCTTTGTGGCACCAGCACCAGTGACATCAGCATAAATTCCCCAGTGATTATTAGCAGTCGCAGTAATCCCTAAATCTATTTCTGGATTGCCGCTTACCGGACTAATATATAAACGCGACTGCGTGGCGCCAGGAAGAACAGTGCTGGGATTAGACGCGCCAATGGCCACAATGCCGGTTGTATTTGATGTTGTTCCCTTAAAAATATTTGGCCCGGTTCCTTCAAGCGACCATAACCCCCCTGCGGCTGCTATTTCTGACCAAGAAGCAATACAATTAGGGGAAGCGTCCGGAGGCAAACAATACTTTTTGGCAAAAACTCTACCGTCAAAATATCCAGCCCAGCTAGTATCTAAATACGCTGAATCTGTATAAGCATAAACCGCTGTTTGGGCAGCATATTGATAAACACTAAGAGTATTAGATGGGTTAGAAGCACCACTAACAATCATTGTGTCAGTATCCGCAATACCATCAATGGTGATATTACCACCTTGCGTAACACCGCTACTGTCTGGTAAAAGCCAAACCGGTCCTGGTAGATTTTCATCTGGTGGCGTAACGCCCGAAGATGGATCTAGCCAATTAGCATATGCAAAAGCCGCAAACCATAAAAAAGGCAAAGCAATAAGAAAAGCGATAAAAAATCGTTTATTCATTTACTTTAAGTTAAATTAAGCTTAATTCAAGCCATATTCTTAATTATTATAGCATAAAAATACACGTTATGCAAGTTTAAAAATAACTGTTATATTAAGACTACTATGAGACTGCCGTGCTCCCCTTTGACTAACTCAAAGTAACTCGCAGTGACAGCATAATAGTCATTACGAGGAGTGACAGCGACGTGGCAATCTCAAGAGATCACTTCTCCGCCTCGGGCGGATCGTGATGACAAATGGGACTCCATCACAGTGACAAGAAGATGTGGCAATATTACTATTTTATGCTATGATATTTATATATAAAACTTCCATAAGTATAACACTTTAACACTGTAACAATTTTTCATTTTGATTTTTGAATTAAATTATGTCTGAATTCATCATTACCAATAAAACTATCACCCTTTTTATAGTAATAGCGCTGGTATTTATAATTGTGACTGGTATTATTAGTTATAATTTAGGAGTTAGTTATGGTTTAAAACAATCAACCTCTGTTAACCAGCAACAAAATACTGTTACTGAAAATAATAACTTAGTTAACACCGCGCCCATCAATAATACACCTACTAATTCCAATAACGAAGAAGAAGTGGTAGTATCAGGAAAACCAGTAACTTATGAGGGAAAGACCATACTCAATGGCACCGTCGGCATTATTAATAACAATAGTTTTTCTTTTAATGTGGAAAGTGAAATACTAGACCCCGGCACTCGAACTTTTTCTACTAAAATAACTTCTTACACTGTGGCAGTAACGGCCGACACAATAATAACCGAGAATATTTCCAATGTTACTATTCCGCCCGGTGGCGGCCCTCCCAACATCTCTTCTAGTACAAAAAACTTAAAGCTGGCTGATATGAAACCTAATCAAAAAGTAACAGTGACTACCGGCGACTCAGCTACCGAAAAAACTATCACTGCTTTAGAAGTTGTAGTTACTACCGTAATTAGAAAATAAAATAATTTTTTATTCTTAACCAGTAATCAAACTATGACTACTCTTACCTGGATAATTTTAGCTGTCGTCGCAATAATTATTTTTTGGATTATTGCCGCATACAATCGTTTTGTTAACTTACGCAACCGCTCGCAAGAGGGCTGGAGCGATATTGATGTACAACTAAAAAGACGCTATGACCTGATTCCTAATTTAGTGGCCACTGTCAAAGGCTATGCTAAACACGAAGAAGGTGTGTTTACTAAAGTTACAGAAGCTAGAACCCGCGCCATGGGAGCCCAAGGCGTGGCAGAGAAAGGACAAGCAGAAAATATGCTAACTGGCGCTTTAAAAAGTTTGTTTGCAGTGGCAGAAAGCTATCCTGACTTAAAAGCCAGTGCTAATTTTGCCAAATTACAGGATGAATTATCAGATACGGAAAACAAAATTCAAGCCGCACGCCGCTTTTACAATGGCTTGGTGCGCGACTTTAACACTGCCTTGCAGGTTTTTCCTTCTAATATTATTGCCAACTTGTTCCGCTTTACAACCCGAGAGTTTTTTGAACTTGAAAATGAAACCGAAAAGCAGAATGTAAAGGTTTTGTTTTAGAATCTTGAAGCTGGAATCTTGAATCTAGAATACAAGATGGATAATCTTAATAATCTCAAGGTAAAAAACTTTACTGATTTATTAGTTTGGAAAGAAGCGCATAGATTATCATTGCAAGTTTATAAATTAACAAAAAATTTTCCCAAAGCAGAAATATATTCACTAGTTGATCAAATGCGTCGGGCAACTGTCTCTATAGGTTCAAATATAGCCGAGGGTTTTAGCCGACAATCTTACGCTGAAAAAGCGCAGTTCTATGCCATCGCCCAAGGATCGTTAACGGAATTACAAAATCAATTGCTTATAGCTCGGGACGTTAGTTATCTAACTAGCGAGGATTTCAAAACTATATGGCTACAATCCGAAACAACTAATAAACTCCTTAATGGTCTACTTCGCAAAACTAAAGAAATCAGAGACAATTAATCCCAGCTTCTATATTCTAGATTCTAGCTTTTAAATCAACATGTACAACCAAATTACCTCTAATAAACGTAAAAGCATCTTATTGGTAATTATTTTTGTGCTGGCGGTTTTTGCGCTGGCTTATTTTATTAGTTTGTGGTTTGGCTATGACTATTATTTTATTTTTACTTTAGCTCTTATTCTTTCGCTAGTGATGACATTATCCTCTTATTATAAAGGCGATCGCGTGGCTTTGGCCTTGGCCGGCGCCAAAGGGCCTTTGGTAAAAGAGCATAATCCTTATGTTTACCGCTTGGTAGAAAATCTTTGTATTACTGCTGGACTGCCAATGCCTAAAATATATATTATTCCCGATCCTGCTATGAATGCTTTTGCCACTGGTCGCGATCCGGCGCATAGTTCTATTGCCCTTACTCAAGGTATTATTGATAAACTAGAAAACGAAGAATTAGAAGGAGTAATTGCTCATGAACTTTCGCATATTAAAAACTATGATATTCGCTTAGCCACTTTGGTAATTGTTCTGGTTGGCTTGGTTTCTATTATGGCTAATATTTTTTTACGAATGAATATGTGGGGCGGCAGGAGGTCTTCTGGCCGCGGCGGCGGACAAGCTGGAGCGATCTTAATGATTATTGGCTTTGTTTTAATTATCCTTTCCCCTATTATTGCGCAGCTAATTAAATTAGCTGTTTCCCGCAAGCGAGAATTTTTAGCTGATGCCTCGGGCTCGCTCTTAACCCGCTATCCCGAAGGCTTAGCACGGGCTTTGGAAAAAATCGGGAACGAGAATGCGCCAATGCAAAAAGTAACTGACGCCACGGCACATTTGTATTTGGCAAGCCCTTTTGGTAGAAAAAAATCCATTGCCTCACGTCTGTTTGCCACCCACCCGCCGATTGAGGAAAGGATTACCGCACTGAGGCAAATGGGCAACGCTAGATAAAATATGAGACACTCAAAATTGGCAATCGCGGTTCATGTTTTTCTTATCAAGAAGAATAAAATTCTTTTAATGAAAAGAATAAATACTGGCTGGCAAGATAATAAATGGTCTGTTCCAGCAGGCAGGGTAAATAATGGCGAAACAATAAGCCACACAGCTATTAGAGAAGCTAAAGAAGAAGTGGGTATAAAAATTAAAAAACAAAATCTATCTAAACCGCTAATTATGCATTTCAACGATAAGAAAAAAGAACGGATCTATATTTTCTTCACCTGCCGGTCATACCAAGGAATTCCCCGCAACTTAGAACCAAAAACCTGTAGCGGTATTAAATGGTTTAAACTAAACCAATTACCTCATAAATTATTACCGCGACACATTACTACTGCCTGGAATGGTATATTAAAAGGTGACACATATTTAGAATATGGTTCATAAATAAATTAAACACTGTCACACAAAAGTGGGATTAATATAATTTATTTAATCTTGCTGGATCTAAGCAGGACGAATAACGCCACGGCTATTAACTAACCATTTATAGGTGGTGAGCTCTTGCAGCGCCATGGGACCGCGAGCATGGAGTTTTTGGGTGCTTATACCAATCTCTCCACCAAGACCAAATTCGTATCCATCCGTAAACGCAATTGAAGTATTAACGTAAACCACGGCCGCATCTATAAACTGCTGAAACTTGGCCGCAATTTTTGCGTTCGTCGTGATTATGCTTTCGGAATGTTTTGAGGTATAACGCTGAACGTGGCGAATTCCTTCGCGCCAGTCCTTAACGACCCTGATACTCATAGCCAGACTAAGGAACTCTTTTCCATAATCTGAAGCCCGGGCACGATGTAACAAAGCCCGCGGATAGCTCGCTTGTAGTATCTTATAGCTTGCTTGGTCGGTGTAAATCTTTACGCCGGCTTGGGCGAGCTTTGGTCCCAGCGTCTGGAGCAGCCGACGCGCCACACTATGGTCGACGACCAGGGTATCTAAAGCATTACACACGCTCACGCGCCTTGTTTTGGCGTTAAACACGGTTCGGGTTGCCCAAGCCAGGTTGGCAGAACGTTCGACGTAGATATGGCAGACGCCAGCACCAGTCTCAATAACGGGAAGCGTCGTGTGTTGGCGTACATACTCAATGAGCCTGTTACTGCCCCGTGGAATAATCACGTCGAGATATTGGTTCGCTTTTAAAAGCTGCTCCGTGACCGAGCGATGCACGGGGTTAAGGAGCACGACAGCGTGTGGGCTAATCCCGTGCTTACGCAACACGCGATGGATTATACTTACCAGCACCTTATTAGTCTCATAAGCATCGCGCCCCCCTTTAAGCACGAGTACATTACCTGATTTTATTGCCAGGCTGAATACTTCAATGGTAACGTTTGGCCGAGCTTCATAAATAATGCCAATAACGCCCAAAGGAACAGTGCGGCGTTTAATGGTAAGGCCAGTCTTTAAAACTCGATGATCAATCAGACGTCCGACTGGGTCGGGCAGTCGTTCAACCATGGCAAGGCTTTTTGCCATTCCTTTGATTCGTTCAGGCGTTAATCGAAGCCTATCTGTGTGGGGATATGATGATGGCAGGCGAGAAAAATCGCGAGCGTTAGCGGTCAGAATTTTTTTGGTTGCAGCCACGAGAAACAAACGCAGATCGCGAAGTACCGCGTTCTTCGTTGCTGTGGGCAAGGGCTGGACATCACGAGACGCCAGTTTAGCTTGTTGCAATATTGAATCTAAATCCTTCATAAGTATGGCAAGGGTATTCAGGAGCTTATTCAGTATATGATTATAAAAATAAAAAGTAAAGACCAAGTCGATTTGAATATCAGTTGGCTTGGCCTTTGTAGTGATTTTAGATTACGGTTATCGTTAGATAACCATTCCCTCTTTCTTGCCCAGATCAATCGGACGGTCAGGAGCGAATGTCTGCAAGGACATGGAGTACCGTTCGAATGGCGCCGGAAGCGACACCGTGGCTTCTGCACCTGCTCCTTGCATAATTTCTCGCACGAGTAGCGCAGTAATGGGCGCGTGCATCAGACCGTGCCCAGAGAAACCCGCAGCGTGTACCAAATTGACCATACCATCATCGAAACCAATCATAGGGTTATGATCCGGCGTGGTTTCATAGTACCCACAGGTGATGGACGTCACAGCACCGCACTCCGCCAATACCGGGGAGAAGTCCGCGACCTGGCTCATGAGCTCCACCGCATGGTTGCCCATCGGAATATCGGCGAACGTTGGCTCCACAAAATCCTGGTCAGCGTCGACGAAATTCGGTTCAGGTGGAGTTTCGTGCGCCCAGCCCAACAGCAGCTGTTCTTTGGTTTCTGGACGAGAATATACACCACGACCGCCTCCCATTCCGTAAATGGTCATGGGGAGGTCCAACCACTTGTTAGGTGCCACGACCTCAGGGTTACGGGTTGACAGGAACCACAGATACCGCTTGAGTGGCGAAATCCGTAAATCCATGCCACCCAGTGACCGGCTAACTCGCGGCGACCAGGCACCAGCAGCGTTCACTACCCAATCGCACTCAACTTCACCATGGGTAGTATTGAGCGCCACGATGCGATCCGTAGCAACACGAGCACTGATCACTTCGGTATTTTGTTTGAGAACGGCACCGAGTTCTTGTGCACGCCGGAAACCGAGCTGGTAAATCTGATCGTGGTTGAGGAATCCGTCGCTGGGGCACCAGGTCGCGCCGATAAGACGACTGCTATCCAGGTGCGGCCAACGAGCGTACACCTCAGCCGGTGTCAGAACTTCAACCGGCAGGTCAACCTCGCGATGCATCGTTGCGTGGGCTTGAGCCTGCGCCCAGGCCGCTTCCACCTCTTTCCGTTTCGCTGATCCAGCTTCATACAAAGCTGGATCCTCGTATAGAAAAAGGTACCCGTTGTGCCGAATCATCCAGCACTGCTGATCTGGCGGCGTGTGCATGTACTCATGAAAGTGATCAAAGAAGTACTCGCTGTACGCCATGCCGAGGGCTGTTTCACGTACCCCGAATTGGGCGCGGATACATGCAGCTGAACGGCTGGACGATCCATTTCCGATTGCTTTTTTCTCCAGGGCAATCACCTGGAATCCCGCTTCAGCGAGAACGACAGAGCAAAGTGCTCCGGTTGCTCCGCCACCAATAACAACAACGCGATCACCACTGTGTGGTGTGTTACTCATATACTTCATAATTCACCTCAAAATGTTTTAGCCGATGTAAGTTGGCTAGTTGTATTATTTTGAGTGCGTGCCTTTTGAAGATTGACACAACACTCGATTGCTTGATCAATATCAAGAATCTGACTACTGCCCGATTCTCGGTGACGAAACTCTACCTTACGCTCTCCTGCGAGACGCCCAATATTAATTCTATATGGACATCCAATAAGATCGGCGTCATTAAACTTAACGCCTACTCTCTCATGGCGATCGTCTAGTAAAACATCTACGCCTCTTGCAAAAAATTGTTGGTAAAGTTCATCAGCTACCTTGGCTTGTTCTTGATTAGAGTAATCAATAGGTACAATATGCACCAAAAAAGGTGCCACTGTTATCGGCCATATAATACCATAATCATCATGGTTTTGCTCGACAATGGCGTGAATGAGTCTAGTTGTTCCGATGCCGTAACAACCCATCCACATTGTCCGCAACTTACCAGCGTCATCAAGAAACTTAGCATTCATTGCTTCCGCGTATCCCTGCTGTAACATAAACACATGACCAACTTCGATGCCCTTACTTTCCTTTAGCTCCTTACCACATTCAGGACACCTATGGCCAGCGGTAGCATTGTGAAGTTCATAGCGCTCCACTGGTTCATCGATGTCTCGACCGAAGTTAATATCCAGCCCATGATAATCGGTTATGTTTACGCCACACAGAAAATTAGTCATACCGCGAGTTGACTCATCGAACATGATTTGTCTAACCTTGGTAAGACCGATTGGACCAGCAAATCCCACACTAGCATCCGTTACTTCCTCTACTACTCTATCAACTGCTGGTACAACACTCTCGGCGCGCAGCAGATTAGTAAGCTTAACCGTATTAACATCAAGGTCACCACGAATGCAAATCGCGACTTCGTATGGTTCGTTTCCTTCTGGATTAACAGTAAATATGATAGTTTTGATCATATTATGGGATTTAATTCCAGGAAAAAATCGCTCTAACTCCTCAACGGTTTTGGCATTCGGCGTTAACTCGTGATGCATGGAATTCTGAACTGTGTCATACTCATATCTCGCGTAACGACTATTGGCCTTTTCCACATTGGCACCATAATCACAACTACTGCAGGTAAGTAGTGTATCTTCCCCAACATCGCAAACAGCCATGAATTCAGCAGAACCTTTGCCGCCAATGGACCCCGAGTCAGCCTGAACTGATACACAATTTTTTAACCCAGAGCGGGTAAAGATTCGCGTATAAACAGCGCGCAACAAATCAAACGATTTGCGCATACCATCTTCATCGATATCAAATGAGTAGGCGTCTGACATCACGAACTCCCGCGACCTTACCATACCGTAGCGGGGTCTCATTTCATCACGGAATTTTCTACCAATTTGATGAAGAATAACAGGCAATTGTCTCCACGATTTAATGTCAGCGGCGGCTAACATTGTAATAACTTCTTCTGCCGTAGGTGACAGCCCAAACATCTCACCCGAGTAGTGCTCCTTGGTAATAAACATGGTATTTGATTTTAGATATTTGGCCCATCGTCCAGTCTGTTCCCAAAGGGAGCTAGACTGTAGAATAGGTAGATCTACGTGCTGAATTACATCTCGCGACATCTCATCAAAAATAATTCCACAAACCCGATCGTGAACTAATTTTCCCAATGGCAATAAAGCAAAAATTCCCGAAGAGGCCACTGATCGAATAAATCCCGCCTTTTCTAAAAGCAAATGCGATGCAATCATGTTGGATCGCATTACCCGCAGTGTAGGTGGAAACAACTTTGAATACCTCATAAAACACCCTCCTTTCAATAAGGGGTTTGGTTGTTAATATACAGTTTATTTGTAATATTTTGTTTCATTTAATCTTACTATTCCCGCAAGATCTTGTCAAGAAGTACAGATAATTGACGCGATCGCCGATGTGCCGCCTGAATAGCGCTTAGCCAAAGCTTATCTAACCCCCCCTTACGCAACACTTTAAAAGCCGCTGCCGTCGTGCCCCCTTTTGAGGTTACTCGTTTGCGCCAGCTATCTGCTGAGTCGGTAGAATTTTCTAATAAGGCTAAGCTTCCCTTAAGAGTTTGTAAAACCATTTTCCTTGCTTCGACTGTTTCCACCCCCAATTGTTGAGCGGCATTCATGAGGTCGGCGACGAACGTAAATAAGTATGCTGGCCCAGAACCACTAATAGCGGTAATTGCATCAAATAAATTTTCCTTATTAATCTGAATTTGTTCACCGCCTGCCGCAAGTATTTTATGAACAAAATTCTTTTGTTTTTTACTGACACTACGCGTAGCAAACCACGCCGAAAACCCCTTACCAACAGCCATTGGTAAATTAGGCATAATTCTTATAATACGACTACAATTGGTAGATGACTTAATCGTTGAAATCTTTACGCCCGCCATTACAGATACTAACAAACCGGGCTTCGGAAAATGATCACGTATGTAACCGGTTACTGCAGGAAAATTCTGGGGCTTAATCGCGATGATAACGACATCTACACTACTTAGATGCGAAGCTAAAAGGACGGCTTGCACGTCGACTAAAAAATGATCCTTTAATTGGCGGCGCTTAACAGTGTTTCGCTCAATCACCGTAACTTGCCTAGACGATATACCTCTAGCACGCAGTAATGACTGCAGTATGGCTGCACCCATATTCCCTCCGCCTATAATAACGACTTGTAATTTTTTCATAGTGGAAATAAAACTAAATTATCAGCATGCGCCACCTCAACATTAAACGGTTTTTTTTTGGAATTAATTATCTTTGCCAGTTCTACACTTGAAAGCGCTGATACGCCAAGCGCCACCGGTTGCTTTTTACTTCCTATAATCTCTACTGAATCATTTTTCTCAAAAGTTCCAAAAACCTGGGTAACACCCACCGCCAGTAAACTCTTTCTTTTATGTAAGGCTTCCTCCGCACCAGCATCTACCCTAATACTAGCACTAGATGTGTGTGAAACAATTAATCGACGGGTTCTATCTGTTAAGGAAATGGGGCCCTTCCAAGGTAAACATACTGTTCCCCGACATTTCTTACTATCAATAATCTCAACCGCATTTTCAAGTATTCTGCTATCAAGAATATATGTAGTTATACCTACAAAGCTTGCTAGCCTGGCTGCCCGTAGCTTTGCTTCCATTCCTCCCCTCCCAGCGAGACTCTTCTTACCCAAGTGTAAACACATCAACTCTTTATTAACATCTCTAATCGAAGCAATTGGCGTTTCTGACAACGCAGAACTTTTATTAGGCGAGTTACGAAAAACACCAGCCACATTTGTAAAAAGAAATATTTTCTCTGCGCCTACCACAACTCCTACAATGGTAGCCACTTGGTCGTTATCTACAAAATCGTGATATTGCGCAATACCAGTAGCATCGTTCTCATTTATAAGTGGAACCAACCCTAACTCCAAACACTCATCAAAAGTATTGTATAAAGAGTTATACCTATCGCGCTCAATAATGTCGTGGTTAGATAAAAGAAACTGGGCAAATTTGATACCAGCTTTCTCTCCTAATTCATTCATTAGTGATGTAAGTATCATTTGCCCACGGGCGGCACTACTAGCATATGAGACAAGATTTTTAGAATCCGCCCGGCCGGCGGCCACAGCGCCAGATAAAACTAATAAAGGCGCCCATTGTCTTTTTTTAAGTTCAAAAATTATGTGCACTATCCTTTGTAAAAAGGATGTGTCTATATTAGCTTGTTCATCTAACAACGAATTGCTACCAATCTTGATTACCACTGATTTCTTCATAAGTATAACTTAAGTATAACTTAATTTAGCCCTTTTTTATAACTATGTAAAGAATAAAAGCACAATTATAGCTTTTTCGTATTTTGCTTTGATCTTATAGCGCGGCCGTAACTTAAATATTAGAAAGTTTTAAGGACTGGAAAAAGTTAGTAAAATATTATAAGCCACTAAAAAATGACATGGCTCACTGGAACACTTTAGCACTTGAACATTAGATCACTATAACACTGAGACACTAAGCACTTGAACAAGGCGCTGATTTGTTGTAATGTTTTATTGTTATATTGTTATAATGCTATAGTAAAGTAAAAGGTCATCGCGAGTCCCGATATCAATCGGGACGCGGCGATCTAAAGCAAATGGATTGCTTCGTCATCCCGCTTTCAACAAAACTCCTCGTAATGACAAAATAATATGTCTGACATTTTATCTAAATTCACCACCCATTATCAAAAAATCATAGGATTGGCTTTAACCTATGCCCAAAGCGCTGGCAGAACAGAATTAGAGCTTTGTGATTTGTTGTTGGCGCTGGCTTCGGAGCGAGGCAGCTTGGCCTCGGAAATTTTAGAGCGGCAAGGTTTAACGCCGGTTAGCTTGCATCAAAAACTAAATAGTAATCCCGTAAGTTTATTGCCTTCAAGCAGCACCAGCCAACCAAACTTGCATCATATTTTTACTTCTCAGTTATCAGACCCGGTTAAAAAAGTAATTGAGCGGTCAGTGGTGACTGCCTGGAAACACCAGCATCATTACGTTGGCACTGAACACTTGTTAGAAGCGCTAGTTTCGGAAGACGGTAAAGAAGCGCATCAACTTTGGCAGCAACTTAATATTAACGTGGCCAAATTAAAAAATAGTATCCATTCGGTACTAAAAAGCACTTCTAAATTTCCAGATATTACCGAGGCCTTTACTCCAGAAACCAAAACCGAAGCAGCTGAACCGCCGTCGCTACAAGCTTTGGAATTTTTTGGAACCAACTTAACTTCGGATGAAGTACAAAAAAAAGTTGACCCAGTAATAGGCCGCGGCGCCGAAATTACCCGCCTAATTAATATTTTAGCGCGGCGCACTAAAAACAATCCCCTGCTTTTGGGCGATCCGGGTGTTGGAAAAACCGCAATTGTAGAGGGTTTAGCCAAACAAATAATGTCAGGCCAGGTTCCTGACTGGTTATTAGGAAAAAAGATTTACGCGCTAGACTTGGGCTTGGTAATAGCCGGCACAATGTACCGCGGTGAATTTGAAAGCCGCATGAAACAAATTATTGACGAAATAAAAAATAATCCTGATATTATTTTGTTTATTGATGAAATCCATACTATTGTGGGCACTGGCGCGGCGCCCGGCTCGTTGGACTTGGCTAATATTTTAAAGCCTGCTTTGTCTAAAGGGTATATTCGTTGTATTGGCGCCACCACTCAAGACGAATATAAAAAAAGCATTGAATCTGACGCCGCTTTGGAACGGCGCTTTCAAACAGTTACTGTCCGCGAAGTTTCCCCCGAGGAAGCCGTGCAGGTTCTACAAGGAATTAAAGCCAATTATGAAAAATTTCATGGTGTAAAAATTTCTGACGAGGTGATTGAAGCGGCGGTTTATCTTTCCGAGCGATATTTGCAAGATAAATTTTTACCTGACAAAGCAATTGATTTATTAGATGAAGCTGCGTCTCACCTAAGAACTAATGTTAAACCTTCAAGCGACCTAAGGCATTTAAGGGAACTGGAAGCCAAACTGCGGCAAGTTTCGGAAGCTAAAGAACTGGCTATTTCAGAGGAAAATTTTGTTCTAGCCACGCAGTATAAAGAAGAGGAAGATGCGGTGCGTGTTAAACTTAATAAGGTTAAAGATAAACTACAAAAACGCCCGCAAATTATTGGCGAATTAACTCGTGAAAATATCGCCGCCGTGGTTTCGCAAATAACTGGCGTGGCAGTTACTGAATTATTGACTGGCGAAAAAAATAAACTAGTGAACTTGGAGCAAACTTTAGGCAAACGCTTAAAAGGCCAACCAGAAGCAGTGGCTATGGTAGCGCGCTTTATCCGCCGAGCGCGCTTGGGCATTGGTAACACTACGCGGCCAGTTGGTTCGTTTATGTTTTTAGGACCATCGGGAGTTGGTAAAACAGAACTAGCTAAAGTAGTGGCACAAGAAGTGTTTGGTGATGTTAATGCTTTAATTCGGCTGGATATGTCAGAATTTTCCGAAAGCTTTAATATTTCCAAACTAATTGGTGCGCCAGCTGGTTATGTTGGTTATAAAGATGCTAATAAATTATCAGACCAAATAAAACGCCGACCAGCTTCGGTAGTATTGTTTGATGAAGTTGAAAAAGCCCACCCAGATGTTTTTAACTTATTATTGCAAATATTAGACGAAGGGCATTTAACTGATGCCAGTGGCAAACAAGTAAACTTTAAAAACTCATTAGTTATTTTAACTTCCAACTTAGGACTGAAAGAATTGAATCAGCAGGCAAGCCTTGGTTTTGAAGCAGAAAGTGACCAAGCTAAGCAAAAGTTTACTGAACAATTTGCTGCTATTAAGGAAACAATTTTAGAAGAAGTAAAAAAATTCTTTAGGCCAGAATTTTTAAACCGCTTAGATGCGGTGTTAGTATTTAATCCTTTAACAGAGAGAGACTTGGAAGAAATTGTTAAATTGCAATTGTCTGAATTAGAAGAGAAATTGAGGGCACAAAAATTAGCAGTAACTGTAAAGCTTGCTAGCGGCGTTGCTAAGGCAATGGCCAAAACTGCTTGGTCACCCACCGAAGGCGCCCGCGGCATTCGCCGCTTTATTCAGGAGAAAATAGAAAATTATATTTCTGATAAGTTATTAACTAGCACTAAAGAAAAATCCCTTATGGTAACTGTTTGGGTTAAAGGGAAAGAGATAGTGGTGGAGTAATTCAGTTTCGCTATTTCTTTAGCAGAAATAATAAAAGTTTTTCTAAAAAAATATGATTGACTTGCACATCCATTCAAGTTATTCTGACGGTGTTTTGGATATAAAAGAATTATCTAAAAAGATTCTCAACGCTGGTATTAGTTATTGTAGTCTTACGGACCATGATAATATTGACGGTGTTGATAAAATGGCTGGTATTTTACAGAAAAATAAAGTCTATTTTATTAATGGGGTAGAGCTTTCTGCTCTATATAAAAATCAAGAAATTCATTTATTGATATATAATTTCAATTTACCGGCCGTTAAAAAAATTATTCAAGAAAGGAACAGATTAGTTGGGGGTAAAAAAATTAAAGAGCTGGAAACGACAATTAAATTATTTAAAAAACAAGGATTCATTATGGACAACACGTTAATTCCGGAATCTAAAAAACCTATTGGTTTTACCGTGGCTTGGAGTATCTACCATAAGAAAGAAAATCAAAAACTTTTGATCAAAAAACACGGCCATCTTCTTAATATGAAGGAATTTTTTGATTATTATCAAGCTGCGGGTAGACCATGCTATACACAAAGAAGTGGAGTTAATTTAGATTGGATACTTGATAAATTCCACAATATAAGTAGGGACATTATTTTAGCACACCCTTTTTCGCCTGTTAGTTTCGTAGTAAAACCATTAGAAGATAAGGATATTTATGATTTGATTAAAAAAGGGATTACGGGTATAGAAATTTATCACAACAACACTCCCCCTAAAAAAATTAGACTTCTGGAAAGAATTGTGAAAAAAAATAATTTTTTTTATACTGGTGGATCAGATTCGCATAGCAAAAGTGATGATACCTCATTGGGTTATTATAATCATGATTCTAAGATACCCAGTTTTAGGTTAAGTAATTTAAGCTATAAAATATAAATTATAGAGATAGTGGTGGAGTAATATAGCCAAATCCGAAATCCGAATATCTAAATACTAAACAAATTATAATTTCAAAATTCCAAAACATTTAACATTAAAGCTTTGGTATTGTTTAGGATTTAAAATTTAGTAATTAGGATTAAAAAATCTGTTTATTAGTTTAAACAATACTACTAAAGAGCTCCATGCCAGACTGACACGTCTTTGGAATATTTTTTTAGATGCTCTCTTCCCCTGTTTCTGCCTTGCTTGTAAACAAGACGGGCGAGGTTGGTGTTGTGATAAGTGCTGGTTGGATTTAACATTTTCACGTTCGCTTTACTGCCCTGATTGCGCTAAACCATCAATCCTGGGAAAATTTTGTGATACTTGCCAATCCGGACACTTTTTAACCGGCTTGTGGGTAAGCCAACCATATAGCCAGCCAACCGTACGCGCTATAATTCATGGTTTAAAATATCAAGGTATAACTGAAGTAGCGCCACGCCTAGCTGATATTTTAACTATTACTTTACAAACTTTTGCCCTGCCCCCGGCCTGGCACCCTACTCCCCGCTGGGAATGGATTTTAACTCCAGTACCATTAACTGCCAAACGACAAAGAATACGCGGTTTTAATCAAGCAGAATTAATTGCTAAATTAGTAAGCAAGCAAGTAAACTTACCGCTTGATTATTATCTACGGAGAACAACTTTCCGTAAAGCGCAGGTTGATTTAAAAAATAACCAACGCCGCGATAATGTTGTAGGCGCTTTTAAACTTAAACCAGAAGCAGAATTAAGTGGGAAAACAATTATTTTAGTTGATGATGTTTATACTTCGGGTTCTACTATGGAAGAGTGCGCTAAAATATTAAAGACGGCTGGCACCCATGAAGTTTGGGGATTAGTTGTGGCCAAAGGATAAAATGAATTATTTTATTATTAATCAGATTCAAAATCTTGTAAATAAACATTGGTGGATAGAACCGTTGGTCATTTTTTTAATTTGGAGAGTCTTGGTGGAATTAATTGGTAGGATTGCTTTAAGTCAAATAGACTATCTTCCTAAACCTTGGTCGAATGACCCTTTCCCACCCATGTGGGCTAAATGGGATACTGGCTGGTATTCCGCAATCTTGACTTACGGTTACCAATTGCGCGAAGGAATAATGTCTAATGTTACTTTCTTTCCAGTTTATGCTTTGTGGTGGAAATTTGTGTGGATTATGCTACCCATCTCACGATTAGCCGCCGGTGTATTGGCTAGTAATATAGTTACTTTAGCTAGTTGTCTAGTTATTTATCGTTGGTTAATAGAGGTTTTTTCTAAAAAAACAGCCCGACTTAGTTTAATTGCCCTACTTGTTTGGCCAGCCTCTTTATTTTTGGCAGCTGCTTACAGCGAATCAACTTTTATATTATTTACCGCTCTAACCTTTTGGTTAGCTTACAAAACTAAATGGACTGGTGCCTCTATTATGGCCTTGGTAGCCAGTGCCACCAGACCTTTGGGTATAGCTTTATGGCCCACTTTATTTACTCTGTGGTGGCAAGGGGAAAAAAATAAAAAATGGTCACAAGTATTGCCTCTGGCACTATTGCCGCCTTTGGGGATAATAATTTTTTCTCTTTATCTTTGGCAACAAACGGGCGATCCTTTAACCTGGTTTAACGCACAGAGTTTGGCTGGTAGGTCATTAGCTTGGCCTTTGCCTATGCTTAAAGCCTACTGGGAAAATATCATAAACTTTGGTAATTTATGGAGTATACATTTAGGAGAGCTAGCCGCCTTGTTTTTTATAATAATTCTTTTACCAGCCATAACCAAAATAAACAAAGGATTTGGGGTATTTACTATTTTAAGTATCTTGCCACCACTTTTCACCAATTCATTAACCAGCTTTCCGCGTTTCGTCCTAGTAATTATTCCGGTATTTTTAGTTATAGGTTTAATTAAAAATAGCAGGGCATATTGGTCATATGTAATAATTTGCCTACCATGGCTTGTTTGGGGGATAATTAATTTTGTTTCTTGGCAGTGGGCCGGCTGACAAACGGTTGACAAATTAAGATTTTCAGCTACACTTAATTGAGCTTTTTACATTATAGTTGGCGCGGAAAAACTTTTAGTAATAATAGTGAGAATCACAGAGCGGAGGGGTGCGAGAGTGGTTTAACCGGACAGTCTTGTCCGCCTCCATTATTTAAAAAATAATTACGGCGGATCCGCCGAAGTCCGCCCTAGGACGGACGAAGGCGGAAAAACTTTTAGTAATAATAGTGAGAATCACAGAGCGGAGGGGTGCGAGAGTGGTTTAACCGGACAGTCTTGAAAACTGTTGTGGCAGAAATGTCACCGTGGGTTCGAATCCCACCCCCTCCGCTCTGTGATATACTCAACTTAAGAATAAGTGAGTTAGAAAAAAATTTTTCATTTTGATTTTTAAATTTTTTGGAGAGGTGGCTGAGTCCTGCCTCTACCTGACGGTAGACAGGTGCCGGCAGGCAGGGGTTTAAGGCAACTATAATATGTTCTATATCTACTTTCTCAAAAGTGAAAAGGATAAAGGAATCTATATAGGTAGAACGAATAACATCAAGAGACGATTCTTGAAGCATAATGCAGGACGAGTAGTTTCTACTAGATCACGACGACCTCTTACGCTACTGGGATATAAAACTTGCAACAATTTAAAAGAGAGTATAAAAATGGAAAATGAATGGAAAAAGGGTTTTAGAAGAGAACAAATCAAAAAACTTATCAAAATTTAGATGATGGAGAGGTGGCCGAGTGGTTTAAGGCAACAGGTTGCTAACCTGTGACTCCGGAAGGGGTCTCGTGGGTTCGAATCCCACTCTCTCCGCCAGGACTTTTTGTTATCGGATGCGACCCGAGTACTATTAAATGTGGTATTTTAAATCATGCAGAACAGTGAATGGAAAAAAATAGTTGCAGAACTCAAGAGTACAGGTATAAAGGTATTCTATCATTTCACCTGCAGAAGTAATGCTGAATCTATCAAAAAGCACGGCCTTTTAAGCCGGCGCCGATTACGTGACGCTGGTATCCCATTTTCCACGCTTGCTCGGGAAGCTGATTTAGAATGGCAGAAAAAATCAGATGAAGAGTTTGAAGACTACGTACAGCTTAAACTTACGCGCGAGGATCAACGTATTAGGCAAGACAAGGATACTATAATAGTGCTCGTAAACCTCGATGTGCTGCGCTACCCAGGTATAGTGTTTTCTAACAAGGATTTGTGGTGCAAAGACAAAAAAGTCAGTTCGGGACTAAATGGTTTCCACCTTATCAAGCTTGAATATTTTCGTTATCCAATCGATTACGATAGATGTCGAATAGACAATGAGTATCGTCTAAATTTAGGTGCGGAAATTTTAGTCAATGGACAAATTTCAACTAATGACATAATAGCTATTGAGCCTTTTCTAAAAACGTATTGACTGAATACAAAATTAAATGGTGTTAGACATCCAACAACCATTTATCCTATATTAAACAAACAAATGTTTTCTTTTATTAAAATATATCCAGTTTGGAATAATCCAAGCCAACGTAGCAATAATAAAAATCACCCACGCTACCCCATCAGTAAAATCATAATCAACTGCACCCCTCCTTGTAATATAAAAAGCTTTCGAAGAGCCTTCTATAACAATGATAAGGAAATTTAAGTACCATGCCCAAAGTTTACGACGATATAGACCATAAAACAGCACCCCTAGAATAATAATATTTACAGACATAAAGAATGCCTCAAAACCGCCGAGATTTAATATTATTATCAAACCGACAAGAAAACCGAAGGGAAGACTAAAATAAGTATAAAATCTAAACCATCCCATAGGTATATCGACAAGCGGCAAATTTGATGGTGAAGATTTTTGAAACTTATTGCGTAACTTTTCAATAAACGGCAGATGAATAACGGTATTGGCAAGTACCATAATCTTATTCGTTACCGAAGTTTTTTGCTTTGATACTACTGTTTGGGAATTGTAAATCAAATTTTTCATCTGGCCTAAAGAGTTTCCGCAATTGATGCAAAACTTTTGCCTATCAGTTACTTGGTAACCACAATTTGAACAATACATAAGCGTTATTTTTTAAATAATAACAAAAAGAAATTGTATATTAATCCAAATAACGACTGTGACTCTTTAAACAGACTCTTTGGTTGATATGATAAACTATTGGCTAGCCCCGTTACATTCTCTATAACTAAATCTTGCTTTTTTCCTAATTCTATTGGCGGTATCAATGGTTCTATTGGCACATCATTAAATTCGGTTATTAAGTTTTCTTGCGAATTATCTATTAGTATTTTAGGTGGATTGATCTGTGAGTTAGTTTCTGGCTCTATCTGACTTACTGAATTCGATGGTTCTAATGATGTATTTGACGCAACTTTAATACACCCTACTAATTGCTTGTCACTAGAAAGGTTTAATCGATAGCCACTTTCACAACCACAACTATCTTGTTGATATTGGTCTTTTTGCGCTACAGAATGTGCGCCGTAAAGTTGCTGACAATAAGCTGTATTCGTAATACACTGCCCATCTTGCAAAACGAAACCACTAATACATTTGCATGTACGCAAACCTTTACTTTCCCAAAACGGATCAATATATGAATTGGGTGGACAAACTACAATCTTAACACAACTAGTTTTGTTACTATTCCATTCATACCCACTAGCACAAGTATCTTGCTGTTGGTTATTCTGTCCTTGGGTTATCTTTTTTTCAAGACAATACTCTATCCAACTTAGGTAGCTACGCAGTACTGACGGGTCGCTTGTATCCTTTCCAATCGCACCACTTTGTCTATAGCAGTCATTATACGCGGTAACCCCATATTGTGATTTTAAATCACTTATCTTTGACTCATTAGTAGACACCTCTTTAAAATAGAGTGGATTATATTGACCACCCGGATCAAACTGACTCAAAGCAAATACTGGAATAACAGGCGCTAAAACTATGAGTAGAAAAACAGTCACAAGAATGTATTTTGATAATTTCATATATTAATCATTACACGCAGCTTATAATTAAACTATTTATCGATAAACTTACAAATCTTAGACTATAAATTAATGACAAGCGACTTTCTATAAGTATTTATTTGGAAATTAACCAACCACTTTAAGTATATACCAAAATCACCAAAAATGTGGAGTTAAGTAAATTAGACTCCAACTCAATGTATCCACGCTACTGCGCAAAACTAATTTGTTTATCTTTATAAATAAGTTTACTTTTGAGATTAATAAGCAATTCTCGCTTCTCTGTAACACTACCTTCTTTAAGTAAATACTTGGCGTAAGCGCGTAAGTCAACATCTGTTACATCTACTTTTGTTTGTCCTCGCGCTGCTGATATAGCTTTTTGAAATCTACCGAAGCGCTTGGCTTCAGCCTCCAGTTTCATGCGTATACCAAGCTCATTAAGATCCAACCGATCAACAAGCAACAATAACTGTTCAATAAGCTCCTCTTCTCGTATGTAGGTATTCTTACAGTTACGATCCTTGCCCCTGGTGCAGCCGTAGTAGATGTATTTAGCCGCAGTACCATCGCTCAAAGTTTTGTATTTTTCTTCAGCACTTATACCTGATCCACAAAGCCCGCAAACCATAAGCTTAGTAAAAGCGAATTCCCTATTTTGTCT
>JBDRTU010000028.1:0-20211 GCA_043823825.1 Patescibacteria group bacterium | reverse complement strand
ATAGAAAAAATAGTATTTTCCAAACCAGAGATAAGGGCGTTATTATAGGGTGGGTATTATTAATTAATTTATAGCGATCAGCAAAATGGTCGCTATTTTTATTTGAAAAAGTTGAAAAGAAAGGATTTAGGTGGTAGGGTTCATTATTGACTTTACATTGAGGTCGCAGTAAGATAGGGTCAAAATGTAATTTCAATTAAACAATGTTCAATAACAATATAGGAGTAAGTAGCCATGAAGCTAATACTTATGGTTTTAATCGCATTCACCTTATCAGTGGTTTGTTACGCACAGCAACCCCCTCTTCGTGGCCTGGTAGTGAGTGATATCACTATAACAGGCGATGGAGCCAATTTATTGTTGCCAGAACTACGTCAGGCGTTAATTGATTCTGGTATGGAGTTTAATCAAAGGAGCACTCGGTACATAGAGGGGGATATTCACAAATACTCTTATGAAGGCTTCGAACCATGGGGGGATAAATTAGTCTGTAATATAGGTATTAAAGACGCGAATGATCTTTATGAAGAGCCTGACTGCTTCGGGAACCGATGGCCAAAGATGAAATGGTTTTCCGGGGGCGATTTACGTTTAAGTCCTACAAAGATTGAGGTGACGACAGAAGATTACAAGCGTCTTGTAGTAGAAGTGGTGAAAAATTTTATTACAAAAGTTAAATCTAAATTGTAGATAGGTTTACACCACCTCGTACAATAAACTATTATAGGCTAGCCACAAAAACATTTGTGGTTAGCCTCTTTTTATTTGAATTGTAGTAGTATTTTTGATAGACTTTTGAGTAGGTATGGCTACGAGTATGTTTTTAAATAAGGGAGGATATGGAACTGCTAGGGTGAAATATAAAGACCCATTTTTGTCTTGGTTTAAAGTAATAGTCTATAAAAAAGACAAATACATAGTAGTTGATCGTTATTCTGGTGACCAAAAATTCATAGGTCAAAGTATTTATTTCAAGAATAAAAAACCAATTTTTGGTTTTAATTATTATGGCCGAATAATGGTCAAAGAATTTTTAGCCAAGACTGATAAATTATTTGATTTTTTGAAGAAAGCATTACGTGCCGGGGTAGGGGAGAAATTCAGGGGTAAAAACGGATTTAGTGAAAGTGGGTTTAAGTATTATAATAAATATAAAGAATCCAGTGGTTTTTTGACTGGAGAAGAGATAATTAAATATCATCAGAAGACGGTTTATAGACTGATTTATCAAGGCGGTAGTGTGGAAGATAGGAGGAACTATAAACAGTGGTCTAGGAAATTATTATCACCAACTAAATTACAAAACGATTTAAATAAATTATGATTACAGCACAAGAATTACGCCAAAAGTATTTGGATTTTTTTAAGTCAAAAGGGCACACCATAATCCCTTCTGCTTCTTTAATTCCTGAAAACGACTCAACAGTTTTATTTACTACCGCCGGTATGCATCCTTTGGTGCCGTATTTTTTAGGTGAGGATCATCCAGGGGGAAAACGTTTAACCTCTTGCCAAAAATGCATTAGGACAGGGGATATAGATGAGGTGGGTGACAATGTACATTTAACTTTTTTTGAAATGCTTGGAAATTGGTCGTTGGGTGATCCTGTCGCGCCTGATGGCATAGGACAAGGCGGGTATTGGAAGAAAGAAGCAATTGAGTGGAGTTTTGAGTTTTTAACTAAAGAATTGGGTTTGTCTAAAGATAAAATAGCTATTTCTTGTTTTGAAGGTGAGAAAAATAATAATATTGAGAAAGATGATGAATCAGCTAAATTATGGCAAGCACATGGAGTACTAAAAGAAAGGATAGTATTCTTAGGGCGAGAGGATAACTGGTGGGGGCCTGCGGGTCAAACTGGCCCGTGCGGACCAGATACAGAAATGTTTTATTGGGCAGGCAAAGGAGCTACGCCAAATGTTTTTGACCCAACGGATAAACGTTGGGTAGAAATTTGGAACGATGTGTTTATGCAGTACAATAAGACCGCTGATGGTAAATATGAACCATTAAAACAGAAAATAGTAGATACTGGAATGGGTTTGGAAAGAACTTTAGCTGTATTGAATGGTTGTGATAATGTCTTCACTATTGAAGAGTTTGCACCAATAATTTCTAAAATTAAAGAATTAGCCACTAAACCAGATGAAAGGGTTATTAGAATTATTGCTGACCATATTAAGGCAGCGGTTTTTATTATGGGCGATACGCGCGGTATCAAGCCATCTAATTTGGGTCAGGGTTATGTAGTCAGACGTCTGATTCGTGAAGCTATTGAGAGTGGTAAATCAATTGGTGTAAAAACAGGTCTTGTTGTACCAGTGGCTGAAATTATTATATCTATTTTTAAAAACGTTTATTCAGAATTACAACGAAAAAGAGAGTTCATAATTGATGAATTGATGGTGGAGGAGGATAAATATAGTAAGACCCTTATTCAGGGATTACCAGAAATTAGGCGATTATATGATTTTTATAGAACTCTTGGTAAAGTTAAGCTTGTGAATGGTAAAGATTTTTTTGATTTATATCAAAGTCACGGTTTGCGTTTACAAATTATTTTTGATGAATGGGATCGATTATGTCAAATGTTTAAAACACCAAACCTGAGTTTAACGAATAGAAAAAAAGAGATAGCCTCAGAATATTCTAGTGAATTAAAAGAACACCAAGAATCATCTAGAACTGCTTCAGCTGAAAAGTTTAAGGGTGGCTTAGCTGATAATTCAGAAATAGCAGTTAAGTATCATACCGCTACCCATCTTTTACATAAGGCCTTGCGTGAGGTTTTGGGTGAGCATGTTGCGCAAAAGGGGAGTAATATTACTGCTGAACGGTTGCGGTTTGATTTTTCTCATCCTACCAAAATGACAGCCGAAGAAATATCAAAAGTAGAAAAAATTGTTAATGAAAAAATTAAACAAGATTTACCAGTGCATTTTGAAATGCTATCAGTTGACGAAGCAAAACAAAAGGGAGCTCTTGGTTTGTTTGATGATAAGTATGCTAAACTTGGCAACAAAGTAAAAGTTTATTTTATTGGTGATCCCTCGACCAGCTCGGGACGAGTTTACTCGGCAGAAATCTGTGGCGGGCCGCATGTGGAGCACACTGGGCAGATTGGTAGTTTAAAAATAATTAAAGAAGAAGCAGTGTCAGCTGGCATTCGCCGGATTAAGGCAATTGCGAAAAGTAGTTAATGTGAATCATAAATTAATTAAAAAAAGACCAAGCCTAATAATGGCCAATCGCCGCAACCGGCTTTGGCTTGGTTTGTTTATTCTCATTACTTTAATTGTTATTTTAGGAGTATTATTGTTAGTTTTGCCTAAAATTGAATATACAATTTCACCAAAAACAGAAGAATTAAAAATAGACTTGTTGTTTAAAATTGACATAGATGCTAAGGAACCAATTTATAATTTGCGGATTTTGCCTGGCCGTTTGCTTGAACCAGGGGATGATTTTCAACAGCTTCAAAAAAAGGGATATATTCTAGCGCAAACTGATAATTTATCTGTTATTTATCAAGTAGAACACTATCAAGAATTAATAAATTTTGTCCTAAAGGAAAATGTACCGAGTAATAAAATCTTAATTAGACAAGACAGTCAAATACAGCTTGGCGATTGGTCAGCCAGCGTTTCTGGCAAGCAAATTAGTAATCAGTTAGATATAGAGAGTAAAGTTTATTACTACTTACCAACCAACGAATGGCAAGTAAAACTTAGAAGCTTATCAGCAGCAGAAGGTAAATTGTGGCTTGAATCGCGTCCTAATGTAGTAGCGGTTAATTATCATCAATTCTTTGCTTTTTTTGCTAATATTAGCCAAAAAATGTTAAAGCTTGATCCTAGGGTAGTATTATTACTTGACAGATAGCCTAAAAATTATATACTTTAGTACAGTAAAAGCAATTATCAATACCTAATCTATATAAGAAATTTAAGGGTATTATTAATTAATTTGAATTTGAAAGATATAACATACAGTTTTTAACGTTTTAAAGGATTTATGCCAATTCCGCCTTGCGGATGGCATAAATTTTATTTTTGTTCTTAATTTATTAATTAGTGGTAGAAAATATTAAAAGCAATACCAAGGGTTTTTTAGAGGTAGATGGATCAGTAGATGAGTTGTTGCCCGCAGCCTCTTTTCGCATCACTTTGGATAATGGTCACAGCGTGATGGGTCATTTATCTGGAAAAATGCGCATGCATAGAATTAGATTATTACCTGGCGATCGTGTAAGGGTGGAAATGACACCATATGATCTGAGCAAAGCGCGTATTGTTTATCGTTATTAATTTATTATTCCAGAAATACAATTTCGCTTAAGCAAAGTAAAATTTTTTTAACCATGATTTTTTTTAGACAACTGATAGTTAATAATATTAATTCTTTATTTGTAGCTCACTTATTTTTTTGCGAGCGAAGTTGATGTACTTGGTATGAAGGTTCGAGCATCAGTAAAATTAATGTGTCAGAAATGTCGGCGAGTCAGACGCGGTAAGCGTTTGGTTGTTATTTGTTCTAATCCTAAACATAAGCAAAGACAGGGTTAAGGGCCGCTAGTTAATAATTAATGGTAAATATATGGCGAGAATAGCAGGTGTTAATCTTCCTAATGATAAACGAATTGAACATGCTTTAGGCTATATTTATGGCCTTGGTTTAACTAAGTCACAAACTATTTTGAAACAAGCAGGGGTTGATACTAATATTCGTACGCGCGACTTAAGCGAGAGTCAGGTAAACAAGTTACGGGAAATTATTGAAAAAGAACACAAAGTTGAGGGTGAGTTGAAGCGCGATATCTTACTTAATATTAAACGTTTAAAGGAAATTGGTACTTACCGCGGATCAAGACATAGTAAAGGTTTACCTGTGCGCGGTCAGAAGACAAAGTCTAATACGCGAACAGTGCGTGGTAATGTGCGACGAACAATGGGTTCTGGACGAAAGCCAGCAGCACAGAAAACTTAATTTATGGAGCAAGATAATCAAACGGCGACCAAAAAGAGTGATGTAGCTGCCAAAACGACTGTGCCGGCCACTAAGGTGATGCGACGTCAAAAACGTAAGCGACAGGTTACGCGCGGCTTAGCTCATATTCAAGCCAGTTACAATAATACATTAATTTCTCTTAGTGATCTAAACGGTAATGTAATTGCTTCAGCTTCGGCTGGTCAGGCTGGCTTTCGTGGCCCTAAAAAGGCAACTCCTTATGCTGCTGGCATTGTAGTTCGTAACGCAGTTGAAAAAGCTAAATCATTTGGCTTGAAAGAAGTAGATGTAAAAGTAAAGGGCGTAGGAGTAAGTAGGGAAGCGGCTATCCGAGGGCTTTATGCTAATGGCTTAACAGTGCTTTCTATTAAAGATATAACACCGTCGCCTCATAATGGTTGTCGTCCAAGGCGTCCGCGTCGAGTATAAACCTATGGCAAGATATTTGGGTCCCAAACATAGAATGTGTCGTCGCTTAGGCGAGAAAGTGTGCTCGAGCGACAAGTGTCCTATTACGCGCCGAAACTATCCTCCCGGGGTACACGGTGTTAAGGGGCGCGGAAAACTAACTACCTATGGCAAGCAGCTTTTAGAAAAACAAAAAGCGCGTTATACCTATGGACTGCTAGAAAGGCAATTTGAGGGTTATTACAACAAAGCCATGCGCAGTCGCGAGGCCACCGACTTAGTGATTATGCAATTATTAGAATCTAGACTTGATAATGTGGTTTATCGTTTGGGACTTGCCAAAACTCGTGCCGCAGCCCGACAATTAGTAAGTCATAATCATATCAAAGTAAACGGACGTAAAGTAAATATACCTTCTTATCAAGTAAAACCCGGCCAAGTTGTCAGTGTTGATCCGTCTAGTTTAAAATTACCCTACTTTGTGCAACAGGCTAAAACCTGGGGTAAACAGCAAGTTAGCGAGTGGTTAGCTGTTGATAGCAATGAACTAAAGGGACAAATATTAGCTGTGCCAACCAAAGAGCAGATGCCGCAGAATATAGATATGAGTTTGATTGTTGAATATTATTCTAAGTAATTAATTTTTAGCAACTAGATCTATGGAATCACTACCACTTCCTAAAGTAGTCCAGGTGGTAAACAAGGGAAACCACTACGACTCAATTATTATTGAACCATGCTGGCCTGGGTATGGCACTACTTTAGCCAATGCTTTAAGGCGAGTGCTCCTTTCTTCTTTGCCAGGAGCGGCCGTGACTATGGTAAAGATTAATAATGTAAGCCATGAATTTTCTACTTTACCGGGTGTTAAGGAGGATGTAGTAGATATTATGCTAAATTTAAAATTACTGCGTTTAAAAGTTTTTAGTGATGAGCCGGTTAAAATTCAATTAAAGGCTTCGGGTGAAAAAATTGTTACTGCTAAAGATATTAAAAGCACTAGCGATGTGGAGGTAATAAATAAAGATTTACTAATAGCAACTTTAACGGAAAAGAAAGCAGAATTAGACATAGAACTAACTGTGGCTAATGGCAGAGGTTACTCGCCGGTAGAAAGCAGAGAAAAAGAAAAAATCGAACTTGGGCAAATTGCGATTGACTCTATTTTTGGTCCAGTGATAAAGGTTGGTTTTAATGTAGAAGATGTCCGTGTGGGGCAAGTTACTAACTTTGATAAAATAACTCTTGAGGTAGAAACCGACGGCACTATTTCACCACTAGAGGCGGTTAAAGAAGCAAGTAAAATATTAGTGGATCACTTTAATTTTATAGTAAATCAGTCTGCGGGTGAGACAAAGGAAGAGACGCCAGTGGTTGAAGCAGTGGCGGAAGAGGAGGGAAAAAAGGTGGCTAAAAAACGTGGACGCCCCAAAAAGGAAGTTTAGACCATGCCCAGTAATACAACTTCTCTTAAGCTCGCGGCCGCAGAAAATCATTACTAAACTATGACACTATTTAGTAAACCATTATTTATTCTTTATATATCAAGGTGTAGCTCGCTTACTTTTCTGCGAGCGAAGTTGATATACTGGGTATGAGACATCGTAAAAAGTCACGCATTTTAGGAAGGACTAAAGCACCTCGGCGGGCATTAATGAAAAACTTGGCGTCTAGTTTGATTTTGTACGAAAAGATTAAAACTACCGAAGCCAAGGCCAAAGAACTTCGCTCATATGTTGAGCGTCTTGTTAGTATTGGGAAATCTAACAGTTTAGCAGCGCGGCGTTTATTATTAAGGCGATTGCCTACGGAAAATGCGATAAAAAAAGTTTTAGAAGTAATTTCGCCTCGTTATCAATCGCGCCAAGGCGGCTACACCCGGATAGTCAAACTAGGCCGGCGTAAAGGCGATGGCGCTCCTCAAGTATTAATTGAGTTTGTATAATTATGGCTAAGTCATTACCAGTGATCAATTTAGATGCCAGTGATAAAAGTTTGGGCCGAGTAGCTTCGGAGGTGGCAATAACTTTACGGGGTAAAAAATTAGTAACGTTTAAACCAAATGTAAATCCTCAGCAGAAAGTAGTGGTTACTAATTTAGCGAAAGCTAAATTTACGGGCAACAAATTAGATACTAAGCGTTATTATCGCTATAGCGGTTATCCTAGTGGTTTAAAGACCACTAGTTTGCGGGAGCAATTTACCAAAAATCCCGAAGCTTTATTTAAAAAAATGGTAAGGCTGATGCTGCCAAAGAATAGATTGGCTGCTCAAATATTAAGGAATTTAACTGTTTATCAGAACGAGAAATAAAATATGGTTACTAAAGCTACTACCAAACAAAAGGCTCACAAAAAACATCAAGCGGTGAAGCAGCCGAAAGTGAAGAAGGTGCTTAAAGTACCAGCTCCAGTTAAAACAGGCCCGGTTGCCGCAACGGTTAAAACAACCAGTTATATAGCAGCGGTGGGGAGACGCAAAGAAGCGGTGGCGCGTGTTCGAATGTGGCAGAATGGTCGCGGTGAGTTTATAGTTAATACTAAACCTATGACCGAATATTTTTCTAACTTTGAATCACAGTTAGCAGTTACACATCCATTAAAGCAGGTTGGATTGCTAGACAAGGTTAATATTCACGCCAAAATACAGGGCGGTGGTAAAACAGGGCAAACAGAAGCTTTGCGGCATGGTATATCCCGTGCTTTGATTTTATTAAATCCTGAATTTCGTAAAGCATTAAAACCGCTTGGATTTTTACGGCGAGATGCACGAGTAAAAGAACGAAAAAAGCCGGGCTTAAAAAAAGCCCGCCGCGCCCCGCAGTGGCAAAAACGTTAAAAGCTTTTGTCACCTTGAGCCTGTCGAATAGGTGGCAGAAGAGATAGTCTTTAAACCCCGAGCCTGCTCGGGGTTTTTTGACTTTACATTGATATAATGCTAGGATGTTTTAAATACAAAAATCGTTATTACTCATTAACAATTTAAAAAGGATAATGCATGAGAAACTGGATTAAAGCTTTGAGATTGCCAATAACATTGCTCGCTGGCCTTTTGAGTGTGGTGGCTTTTAAGCTGGTGGGTCGCATAAATGAGTCTTTTCTCCCAACTTTAATTGTAATATCTGTCGCCTCTGCCACCATGATGCAAAATGATTTACGCGATAGATTTCATGATATAAAAAAAGGGAAGGTATTTACTACCAAGAATTATAATAATTTTTGGTTAATTACTGTTTTACTCTGGTTATTTTCATTGCTCCTAATACTATATGGTTGGATGTATCATGGCTCTTCAGGATTATTACCACTATTAGCTGTGATTGTTGGTTTAATATATTCAGAAACACGTCGTTTACCGTTAGTGCCTATAATATTGGTATCACTTACTTCTGCGGCGCCAGCCTTATTTCCAATTTTTTTAGGATATAGCGCGCCAATACTGTGGTATTTATATATTGTCACAGTATTGATTATTTTTAGTCGTGAGATGATTAAGGATATAGAGGATTCATTAATTGATGGTGGTTATAAGTGGACGTTGCCTTTATATTTAGATTTAGGCAATCATTCATCAAAATGGTTATTGGGTGCGTTTTTATTAGTGGTTAGTTTGGTAATTACATCGGTGTATTTTCAAACAATAGTAATAGCGCTATTTTTTATACCAACATTAGCATTATTATTGGCTGGTAGGTCTACAAAATCAATTAAACGAGCTATGGATGTAGGTATCCTGGCAACTTTAATTTTCATGTTGTTAGAAAAGTGAAATAAATTAGATCTTATTAGGAGTTGCTATGAAAAAAGTAGAATATAGTCTTCATACTGCAGGGCCAGCGGATCGTATTTTCCGTAAATATTTACTACTAGAGAGCGTAGACTCTCAAAAATGGTATTATATTTTGGAGCTTAAATTTTGGCGAGGACCGGGTCTTATCTGTATACAATAAAAAAACACTAATTAAAGTTGATTTTAGAAATCTAGAATCAACTTTTTTAATTGATTAGAAACGATTTATTTAATATAATAATCATATGGCCACCGAACCTCGAGTACTTGCCCGAAATACCACTTATTTTACCTTAGCGCTGATTGCTCAAAAAGTAATCTCGTTTTTGTATTTCACTTTTTTGGCTCGTTTGTTAGTTCCAGAAGAAATCGGTAAATATATTTTTGCTCTTTCTTTCACCACTATATTTTCAGTTTTGATTGATGGTGGTTTAGGTTATGTTTTAACAACTGAAGTAGCCAAGGCTCGTGATAAGGCACAAAGTTATTGGCAAACGATAATTGGTTTCAAATTAGTTGCCATGCTAGCTGTAATTGCGTTGGTGGCTGGCACGATTAATATAATGGGGTATCCGGAATTTACTAAGCAGTTGGTTTATATCGCATCGGTCGTTATGGTGATTGACTCACTAGTATTGTCTGCTTATTCGTTATTGCGAGCTTATCAAACTTTGATTTGGGAAAGTATTGGTACGATATTGTTTCAAGTAGTGGTGGCGATTGTTGGTATTAGTTTAGCTCAAGTGACGCAGGATATTAGAGTGCTAGTAGTGGCTTTAATTGTTGGTGGTTTGGTTAACTTAATTTATTCTTGGCGGCAGTTAAAAGTAAGATATAGAATTAGGCTTTTGCCAAAATTTAGCTGGCAAGCTCTTAAACCATTATTGATTCTGGCTTGGCCGTTTGGTTTGGCTTTAATTTTAACCAGAATTTACGGCTATTTAGATACAGTATTATTGTCACTACTGGCTGGCGATAGAGCAGTTGGCTTTTATGGAGTGGCATATAAAATCACTTTTGCGTTTCAATTTATTCCTGCTGCTTTTGCTGCCTCGCTTTTGGCCGGATTTAGCTATTATTTTGCTTCAGCCCCACAATTATTAACACGAACCTTTGAACGCTCGGTTCATTATTTAAGTTTATTAGCCGTACCCTTAGGTGTTGGAGTGGCGTTGTTAGCGCCAGAGCTCATTAGAATTATTTACCCTGGCTACGAACAGGCCGTTTTACCTTTACAGATATTAATGATCAGCTTAATTTTTTTATTTTTAACGTTTCCAATTGGTTCTTTATTAAGTGCTGGTGGCCGCCAACGACGTAATACGGTGAATTTAGCAATTACTGTCATTGTGAGTATTATCTTAAATTTATTTCTTATTCCTAGATACGGGCCAACTGGTGCAGCAATTGCTTCGCTCGTAAGTACGGTAATATATTTAGGCCTAGGCTGGGTGGTGGCTGCAAAAATGATTACTATTAACACTCGCGTCATATTATTAAATGCTTTTAAGGTACTGATTTCAACTTTGGTGATGGCGCTAATATTATATTTAATACCCGCCAAATTCAATGTCTTTATTCAAGTAGTAGTAGCAATGCTTGTTTATGGAGTAATGTTATTGTTAATTAAAGGTATTAGTTTAAGAGAGCTTAGGGATTTAGTTAATTTATTGTTTAACCGCCAAACCATCACAGCTCAAAATTAATTAATCTATGAAGCGAATTTTATTAGTAACAACTGATTATCCTCCTCGTTTAGGTGGTGTTGCTACTTATTATAATAAATTAGTAAATCAGTTGGGCAGTGATATTTCAGTACTAACTTCAGTGCCTGGTAAGGATAAAGATGATATTAAAACTTTTCGAAAAAAACTTTTTTGGAGCTTCTGGCCGCACTGGTTGCCTCTTATCTGGTTAATTCCAGACTATTTAAAAAAAACAAGCAGTAAAATTGTTTGGGCCGGTCAGCTACTACCAATCGGTACTGCTTGTTTGATCAATAAATTATTGTGGCAAATTCCTTATTTTGTTTCTTTACATGGATTAGATATTCAACTTGTTAAAGTCTCTCCCTGGAAAAACTGGTTAGCTGCTCAAATTTTGAAAGAGGCGACTTTTATTACCACTAACAGCAAATTTACCGCTGGATTACTTAGCGACTATCAGATTCCGACTGATAAAATTATTGTGATCTACCCTCAACCACAAGAATTACCAAAACCAGAACAGCGACTAATTGACGAGCTTAAGACTAAGTATCACTTGATAAATAAAAAGGTGATTCTAACTGTTTCTCGTTTAGTAAAACGTAAAGGTATAACAGAGGTGTTAGAGGCATTGCCGATGGCGGTAAAACAAAACTCTAATCTAGTATATGTAATAGTAGGGGATGGTCCAGAGAAAGCCAATATAGAAGCTAGAATTAAAGAGTTAGGTCTTCCCGCCATCTTAGTGGGTGCTGTTTCGCAGCTGGAGCTTCGGGCTTGGTATAGTATTTGTGATATTTTTATTTTAGTACCTTTAGATAATGTAATTGACGTAGAAGGTTTTGGTATAGTTTATTTAGAGGCTCAAGCAGCAGGTAAACCAGTAATAGGTAGCCGAGTTGGTGGTGTACCAGAGGCAGTGGGCGAGGCTGGTTTATTAGTAAGTAATCAAGCTGAACTACTTGCCTCTTTAACTAACTTATTGCAGAATAGCAAGGAACGCAAGCGCTTAGGGGAAATTGGTTTTGCGCGCGTTAATGACCAATTTAATATCACAACCCAAGCTAATAAATTGCGTGAGGTTCTAACTTCTTTATAATATAATAAATAGTTATCCAATTTTTTATTATATGCCTGATCAAGCCGGCTTTACAAAATCCAACAAAATAGACATTGTGATGTTTAATATGTCTGCTTATAGTGAATGGCAGCAAGGTTACGTGAATCGCAATAGCCATATTTTGCATGAATTACTACGTGATCCACGAGTCAGAAAAATAGTGGCGGTTGATTATTTACCTTTTACTTGGAAACGGGCAGCTAAAATTTGGTTGCAAGATGTAATGCATTGGCCGCGGGGAAAAAAAATGTCGGGTAACTTTGTTAGTCGCCTTACTGCTGTTAATAATGGTGAAATTAATAAGACTATTTATCAAGTAGAGGGTGACACTGAGGCGGTGGATTATAAATTATTCGTCTATTCTACTGTTCTTTCTTGGTATTCAGAAATAGCAGCGATGACTGATTTAATTAAACGCCTAAAAAAAATTAATTTAAAAAATGTTGTGGCTTGGTCGTTTGTTCCAACTTTTACTAAGTATTTTGACTTACTAAATAGTAATGTTAAAGTATTTGATGCTGTAGACAATTGGTTAGAGCATTCAAGCTATGAACGAATTTGGGATCAACTAAAGCTCAATTACCAAACCATTCGTTATAAGGCCGATATCATTTTTACCACCTCACGAGAAATGGTAAAGTATTTGGAGCGGCAACAAGATACCTATTATGTTCCCAATGGTATTCGTTTACAGCATTGGCAAGAATTATCCAAGCTAATTGGCAGAGATATTGCCGCCATCCCTCGCCCAATTATTGGTTATGTTGGCATTATTCAAGAGGATAGGATTGATTTAGATTTAATAGCTTATTTGGCAAAAAATAATCCCAAAAAATCTTTTGTCTTTGTTGGGCCGATTTGGTCTAGTTTTAAAAAACAGGTGGCTAGTAAATTAGCTAGTTGCTCTAACTTGTACTGGCTAGGACACAAACATCACAGTGAAGTACCTTCTTATGTTAACCAGTTTGATGTGGCGATTGTACCGCACTTAGTCAATGAGTTTGGCAAACATACCAGCTTGTTAAAGGTACTAGAATATTTAGTCTTAGGTAAGGCGGTGGTGGCTACGCCTACTGCTGGTACGGAAATTTTTAAAGACGTTATTAGTCTGGCCCGAAAGCCTGAAGAATTTAATCAAAGTATCTTGAAAGCTTTAATCGGAGATTCTGAAGCTAAACAACAGAAAAGGAAACAAGCTGCAGCGCAGCATACTTGGCAGAAGAGAGTACAGTTTATGTTAGATAAGGTCATGGAAAAAATATCTCCTTAGCCAAATAGATATTTCTATGTCATCAAATCTATCAGTAATCATAGTTTCTTGGAATGTTAGAGATAAGTTACGCCGGTGTCTTCAAGCCGTACTAGCGGAGAAACCATTTGAGATTTTGGTAATTGATAATGGGTCGCAAGATGACAGTGCCGAGATGGTGCGGCAAGATTTTCCTAAAGTTAAGTTGATTACACAGTCCACCAACTTAGGCTTTGCTAAGGCAAGCAACATGGGTATTAAGCAGGCTAGAGGTGAGATAATATTATTACTAAACCCTGATACTGAAATTTATTTAGGCAGTTTAGCTGCGGCCATAGATTTTTTTCAGCAAAATAACAAAGTCGGTATTGTTGGTGGTCAATTGATTAACGAGGACAGTAGCATTCAGGCCTCGGTTCGAAGATTGCCTCTTTTTTGGCCGCAGTTGGTGGTGTTGTTAAAGCTGAGATACTTATGGCCAAGTTTATTGAATCATTATTTAATGCGCAATTTTAATTATCATCAGTTAAGCCAAGTAGAACAAGTGAGCGGCGCTTTTTTCTTTATCAAACGCGAATTAATTGAGCAAATTGGTTATCTTGATGAAAAATTTTGGCTTTGGTACGAAGAAGTTGATTATTGCAAGCGTGCCAAGGACGCTTGGTGGCAAGTGTGGTATTTACCTCAAGCTCGGGCTAAACATGTTGGCGGAACCAGTTTTGTTCAGTTAACTCATCTTAAGCGGCAACGCCAATTTAATAAAAGTATGCTCTGGTATTTTAAAAAGCACCACATTTTTTTAAGCTATGCAGTATTAGCGATCCTATCGCCGTTTAGCTTATTAGAAGCTATGATTATTGATTTAATTAAAACAAAATGAACCGCTTTTGGCCCACCACTAGAATTGGACAATTCTTTCTGATGTTGACCATTTTTTTAATGGTAGAATTATTGTCTTTTGCCAGCTTCTTTAGTGAGATGATGCAAAACGTATTGCTGGTGTTTTTTACCTTAGCTTTCATCTTAATTGCTCTAAAAAATTATAGCTGGGCTTTAGTATTGTTAATACTGGAGTTAATTCTTGGTTCTAAAGGTTATTTATTTGCCTTTAATCAAGGAGAGACTTTAGTGTCTTTAAGATTAGCTTGGTTTATTACTGCCATAGCTATATTTGTGGTTAACATTTTAAAGTACCACCGGTGGAAGGCTTTAAACCACAAGCTAGTTTATGGATGGTTATTAGCATTGTTGGCAATTAGTTGGGGAGCGGTTAATGGTTTATTTAATAATAGTTTTACTGATTGGTTTTTAGATTTAAATGGTTATTTATATTTACTGATTTTTCTACCGCTGCTCTGCTATCAAAAAACTATTTGGTTTAAATTAAAATCAGTGGTAGCACCGGCCTTAATCTATCTAGCAGTTAAAACTCTTTATTATTTGTATTTATATAGCCACTTTCCGGCGGATAGTTTATTACCTCTTTATCACTGGTTTAGAGATACTGGTTTTGGTGAAATCACTTATATTAGTGGCAATTTTTTTAGAATTTTTTCACAAAGTCAGATTTTTATTTTAATCGCCGTAGTCGCTTGGTTTATTTACTGGTTAATTTTAGCTCATAAACGCAATCAATCAACTTACACTTTGGTTAAGCACAATTTTTTGCTATATTTAGGCGGCTTGATCCTGACAGCAACTTTATTAGCTAGTTTTTCCCGTAGTTTCTGGTTAGCTGCCGGAGTAACCTTAGTTATAGGATTAATCTCTTATGTTATTATTCGGCGGCCTCAAGTAAAACATGTATTAGATTATTTAGGTTTTAGTTTATTAACAGCGGTAGCGTCAGCAGGTTTGTTACTGGCCATCACTCAATTTCCGATTCCGACGCCGCTCGCAGCTGTTGACAGCCAGTTATTTGTTTCTCGTGCTAGTCAAGGAGCGTCAGAAGCTGCTGGCGCCTCGCGTTTACAACTATTAGGCCCGCTTTGGCAAGGAATCCAGACTCAGTGGCTCGGTGGAGGTGGTTTTGGTAGTACAGTTGCTTACTATACTTCTGATCCGCGTATTACCAAATCAACAGCCGGTGGTAGTGGATTGGTCACTACTTATGCTTTTGAGTGGGGTTATTTAGATATTTGGTTAAAATTAGGTTTAATTGGTTTATTACTTTATTTAAGTTTTTGGTTGTATTTATTTAAAAAGGGTATCAGTTACTTACCAAGCGATAACGTGGTCTGGTTTATTTTATTGGCAGCTTTGGCTATAGCTATAACTAATCTTACCACTCCTTATTTAAATCACCCTCTAGGTATTGGTTCTTTAGTTATTTTAGGTTTATACATTAATTGGCATCTTAATGAAATTTCGGAACAAACAATATAGGTCATCAGTACATTTAGTGGTATACAATGGATCTAAATATCTACCTTATTGTTTAGAGCGTGTGGCTCAACAAACAGATAAGAATTTTTTTTTCCTGATTATTGATAATGCTTCCATTGATAATTCAGTAAAGATAATTTCTGATTTTTTAGCAATTAATCCTGAACTCGCTACCAGAACCAGGCTCGTAAAAAATAATAAAAATGTTGGTTTTGCCAAAGGTCATAATCAGGCCTGGCAGTGGACAGCTGGCGATTATGGTTTAATGTTAAATCAAGACGTGTTATTGGAGCCGGATTATTTGGAGCAATTGGTCAATTTATTACAAACTAAACCACCTGCCGCGGCCGTGCAAGGAAAAATATTAAAATGGGAATTTAATTCTGCCACTTATCGTTTAGACTTACATAAAAATCTGCATAAAATCGGCATCTTTGATTCCTGCGGTCTAGCGATTAAGAAAAATAGGCATACTTTCAACTTAAGGCAAGGTGAGTTTGATCAAGGACAAGCTGAAGAGCAAATTGAGGTATTTGGAGTTTCAGGAACGTCGCCACTGTATCGGCGCGCCGCTCTTGATCAGATTAAGTATCAGCAGGAGGTGCTAGACCAGGATTTTGTTAGTTATAAGGAAGATGTGGATATTGCTTGGCGTTTGCGGCTAGCTGGTTGGCAGGCCTGGTATCAACCTAAAGCAGTATGCTACCATGACCGTTCTTTGTCTAAGCCAGAAAAGCTGTCACTAGTAACCGAAACACGTTCTCATTGGCCAGAACAAATGAAAGTGTATTCTTGTCGCAATCATTGGCTCGTTTTATTTAAAAATGACTGTTGGAGCAATTTATTCAGGCATTCAGGGTACATTGGTTGGTATGAATTAAAAAAATTTTTATACCGCTTGGTGTTTGAAACCAAAGTATTGGCCAAAGCAACATTTCAGTGTTTTTTCCTGTTACCTATTATTTTTAAAAAACGCGCCGTTATACAAAAACAACGCCGAGCAAATTGTAAAGAATTACGCCGCTGGTTTATATGAACAATCTCAAACTATCAATTATTATTTTAAATTATAAAAATGCAGGGTTGATTAAGCAGTGTCTTAAGGGCCTTTTTACTGAGCCTATCAAATCGGCTTTTGAGGTGATCATAATTGACAACGCTTCTGGAGATGGTTGTCTTAACATGGTGACCACTAATTTTCCACAAGTAAAAACTATCCAGTCAGAAAAAAATCTAGGTTACGCTGCTGGTAATAATATTGGTTTAAGGGAAGCGAGGGGAGACTATATTTTAATACTAAACCCAGATGTAGCTGTGTTTGGTGAGGCTTTAGATCAACTGGTTAATTTTATGGAGCAAAATTCCAAAGTTGGCATTGCTAGCCCTAAACTAGTTAATCCCAATGGAACCGTACAAATGTCAGCTTTTACTTTCCCATCATTTTGGTTACCGATTTTTCGCCGCACTCCTTTAGGGTATTGGCCCAGGGCGGAACAGCAGGTAAAAGAATATTTATTAATGGATTGGGATCATAAAGAAAATAAGCCAGTTGACTGGTTATTGGGTGCTTGCTTAATTGTTAGACGCCAGGCTCTTGAGCAAGTTGGACTCTTGGATGAAAGATATTTTTTATATGTCGAAGATACTGATTGGTGCCGACGTTTTTGGAAAAACAGTTGGCAGGTCTATTATGTGGCTGAAGTAAGTATGATACATTATCATGAGCGTCAGTCAGCTGATGCCTCTTTTTGGGGGCTATTTAATAAAACCACCTGGATTCATATTTTTTCCTGGCTTAAATATTTTAAAAAGTGGGGATTAAGGGTGCCGCATCCGGCAGCTAAGGAATAACAAAATGAGGGTTACTAATTTAAATAAGAAAATAATTTATCATGTAGACACCAGGTTGAGAAAATTTTTGTCCAAGAAAACCAATTGGATAGTTTTAACTTTGCCTGCCCAGCCAATCACCACTAGTGCCGTTAATATTTCTTTGGTGGATTATTTAGAGCAAAGTTATCCTGGCTTGGGTATTGATAAAATAGTTTGCGTTTATCACAAACCAGATGAAGTTGGTTGGTTGCTGGACGCTGATGAATATTTAAGAAAAGGCAAAAAGAATTTTAATAGAGCGTTCCTGAATAAGATGAAGAGAGATTTTACAGCGACGGGTAAAAATTTTTACGGTTTTATTAAATTTTTGTTTACCCAAGATGTAAAGTCAACTAGGTTAGAATCAGATTTTTTTAAGTTCATTAAATTGTATTTAGCGCATTTTGCTACTGTTTATCCGGTAACCGGACCGATAACATTCGGCTATAGTGATTTTTTTGTGAATAAATTTTTAAGAAGACATAATTATTCTCCTCAGGCTTTGGAATCTATAAAAATTTTTACCAAGCCATCCCATAACTTCATAGCCGATGAAGAAAAATCATTAAGGCAGATAAAAAAGATGTTAGTAAAGAAAAAAATTAACTTGGGCACATTAGCTAGATTTGAAAAAGATGTTCCTGATCTATATCAGTCCTTGGTTGAACATCAACATAAATATTATTGGCTAAGCAATAATTATAAAGATACGTGCCAATTAGATATTAGTTACTTTTTTAGCAAATTAAAGAGTATAAAGTTGATTAAGGAAGTTGATAACAAATCAATCATTACTAGAAGGAAATTATTTTTACGCGGCTACTTAGATAAAAAAGATATTGTTAGTTTGCAAATGTTGGGTGAAATGGCAGGTCTGCAAGATCTAAGAAAAAAAGCCAATATGTGTGCTAATTATTGGCTGTTGGAGTTTATTAAAAAGTTGGCAGTTAGATATCATTTGGCGGGCGATTTATCTAAACTTTTGGTTTTGCCGGAAATTTTATCTTTGTTAACTGATAAGCAGATTAATTTAGCTAGCCTGCGCCAACGTCAATATGGGTTAATTAATTTTACTTTTTTGAATCGGGAATATATTTTAACCGACCGTGATTTTAAATTAGTAAAACATAAGTTGGAAAATATAATAAAGAAGGCAAGTGTAGATATTATCAAAGGCTCCGTTGGTAATTTTGGCAAAGTTCAAGGTCGGGCTAGGGTAGTGATAGATATTAAAAGTGAAGCAAGAAAGATTAAACGAGGCGATATTTTAGTCACCTCTATGACTCGACCGGAATTTGTGCCATATTTAAAACTAGTTAAGGGCATTGTTACGGATGAGGGCGGTATCACTTCGCACGCCGCCGTAGTAGCTCGTGAATTCAATCTGCCGTGTGTTATTGGCACCAAAATCGCCACTAAAGTTCTAAAAGACGGGGATTTGGTGGAGGTTGATGCTAATAAGGGTGTGGTTAAAATATTAAAAAGAAGATGATATGAATAGTGCAATATATAATACTGGAACTAGGAAAATGTATTATTATTTTCTTTTTTGGATGATTGATTGTTATGTTGAGCCACCATATAGAGAATATCCGCCACTAGTTAATTTTATTTCTTCTGCTCAAGATGAAATAAGGCAATTTTCTTTTTTATACGATGAAAAAGTAATGGCCAGATATATTTATTATTATTTTGAAAATTCTAATTTATTAAAAAAATTGTTTAGGGACATTGATAAGAGTAAAGATTTTCTTTTTCAGAAGTATCCTCATCCTTTTTTGGCTGTGGCATATGATACTAAAACACTAAGATTAATTCATAATGAGTTTTATTTATTATTGAAGCGAGCATTATTTTTAAATCAATGTGTTTGGAATCTGGACATTAGTGGTAATTTGTTTTTATCTAAAAATCTATTAAGCAAAGGGTTTGGGTTTCAAGATATACAGCTGTTAACTTTGTCTGATAAGAGGGGCTATTTAGAAGCAGAAAACGAAGATTTTTTAAAGGTTTGTTTGACCTATTTCAAAAATAAAAAAATCGGTCGGCGTTTATTGCTCAAGCATCTTAATAAGTATGAGTATATTAGCATTAGCTATGCTGACGAGCGGCCAAAGAATTTAGACGATTATCTTAAGCAGATAAATAGTTTGGAGGTGAGAAATAGTGGTGGTATTAAGAAGTTAATTCACCAAAAAGAAGCTGATTATAAAAATAGTATCAGAGAAAGAGATAAATTATTTAAGACAATCAAAGATAAAAATATTCAGAAAACGATTTTGCTCCTGCGCCAAGCAATTTATGGCAAGGATTATTTTCGTGGATTATTCAGTCAAATAACGCATTATTATATTAATCCAATTATTAATGAATGTTCGCGTAGATGGAAAGTAAACCCCAATAATCTCAGAAAGCTCAATTTTGTAGAGTTTAATAAATTTTTTCAAGGCAAGAGAGTTGATTGGAGTGTAATAAATAAACGCATAGGAGATAATGCCGCTGGTGTGATAGACGGTAGATCCTTTATGTATTTTGCCAAAAAAGCAAAATCTTTTAAAAATAAGTATTTTAAAGATGATATTTCAACGCCTAAGAATTTGACGGGTGTGGTGGCTAATCCAGGTAGAACAAAAGGCAGAGTTTGTATTTGTTTAACACATGATGATTTTAAAAA
>JBDRTU010000027.1:0-21908 GCA_043823825.1 Patescibacteria group bacterium | reverse complement strand
TGCCCTAATCGGTTGGTGGAGATTATGTTGGTCTCTGGCACGTCTTTATCTCAAAAGAGTCGCTCCTACTTTATATGATATTTATAAACCTTATTATTCACCATATAAAAGGAGAAAGATAGAAGAATCAGAAAAGGCAATCGCGAAGCTAGCGTCAGTAATATCCTGAAGATATCCTGTAAAAAGAAAAAAAATTGTGGCTTAAAGCCAACGACTCCCAGGCAAATTAAAACCCCTTTCGCAAGTCAACACGCGGAAGGGGTTAATTTATTTGACAATTAATTGGCTGTTAGATAAATTTAAATAAAATAGAATCTTGAAAATAAATTACAAATTTTTAAAAACAATCAAAGGAGAAACAATAATGATTTTTAACATCTTGTTAATAACAGTGATTATTGGTGCAATTAGTGTGATAACATATTTATTCGTTAGGTACCTTCGAAAATTAGAAGATAAGATGGATGATAAATTTATAGCACCGCTAGAAACGGGAAAAAGGATATTATGGCTTAATCGAGTGTGGATTAGTTTTATCCTTGTTCTTTTTATGCTTTTTTGGTTTGATACAATTGAACGAATGTACTTAGTAACACCGTCGAGTGGAACATTTTTACATATCTTTAGTATGCTTAATATCACTTTCCGGGTCATTGGTATGTATGTGGTTGCCTTTGGGATTAGTACCATGTTGCTTAAGTGTTTTTTTCCTAAATTATCATCAAAATGCCCCAGATATATTTTTAGCCAAGAATTTCATGATGACTATCGTTTTCGCATTTTGCACTACGATATTAAGTCTGTGGTATTAAGAAAATAAATGTAAAATATGAAACTTAGTGTCAAAGACATTAAGTTTCTTTTTTATAATTTAATTTGGTGTAACAGGAGTTTATTTGGTTATTTACTGTTTGACAAAAAATATGGGTTATACTAAACTTAGCGCGATAAATAACAAAAATATCTATCAACAATATTGGAGAAATAAAAATGTTATTTAAATTAATCGGAACAGTGATTCTAGGTGCTGTAATCTTTATTTTCTGCTTTTGGCAGATGCAGTCGTCTAGTCTGAATCTAAATACTACCCAACAAATGGCCTTGGCAGCTATTGTCACAACTATTGCTTTGTCTTGGCTAACAATTTTTTACAAAAGTTTATCTTTTGTAAGTCTAACCTATGGCATTGCCGCATTAGTGCTGGCGTTATGGCTGGGGAATATCATAATTCTGATATTCAGCGCAGTTTCGACCCTAATAGCGTTAGTTTATGTGCGGCTCTACACTGATTTTGACCGTTTTGTATTGTTGGAAACCAGAGCGAATTTGTGGTTTAAAGGTTTATTTGAAGCCATGATTTCGTTATTTATAATCGCTGTATCCAGTAAATATATGTATTTACTCTAAAAAAATAAGAAACCCCACTGACAATATTCACAAATGTTGTTTAGTGGGGTTTATTTATTTAAGCTTTTGCGTAGCGGTGTTCTAGTTCAGCTAAATGTTTTGTTTTATCCACTAGCAGCCGGTTTTTATCCATTAACATTTCTCTAAGCTCTAGGCTAAATTGAATACCTGCTAAGTAATGAGGGAAAATAACATAATTAGCGCCGGCTTGGTATAAATCACGCGCATCGTGCCAAGTATCAGCCGTAGCATAAAATGGAACTTTGATATTTCGGGATTTAAAGTTTTGCAATAATGTTAAATTATCAAAAATATGGGAGTTGGTAGAAATTACTAATGACGCTTTATTAAGCCGAGTCTTGTCTATTAATTCCAAGTCTGTCATATCACCATAAAAATAAGATATTCCTTGTTGTTTTAGATATTTAATAGCCATAGGGTTGAAATCAACCACAATTACTGGTTTCCCGATTTTTTGCAGAGTGGCCACAATATGCTCGCCCAAGCGATGATAGCCAAAAACCACCACATGATTAGTCAATTTCTCTGTTTCTAGTTGTTCAATTTTAGCTGGTCGTTCAAAAATATTAAGGTAGGGCGACAACCAGCGATATATTTTTTCGCCGTGAGTAATAAAGTAGGTAGAGATTGTAATAGTGATCACTCCAATTATAGTAACTAAGGAAACATCCGTAGCGCTAATGTGTCCTAAACGCCAGCCCATACCTATCAGGATTAAAGAAAATTCGCTTATTTGCGCCACTGTTAAGCCAACTAAAAAACTGGTTCGTTTGCGATAACCCATACCTCCTAATAAAATCATTACAATTAACGGATTGCCAATTAAGACAAATAAAGACAAAGTTATTAAAGCCCAAGTGTGTCCGGCAATTGAGCTGAAAACCAGTTGGCTGCCTAAGACTATAAAAAAAATGGTAATAAAAAAGTCCCTCAATCCTTTTACCTTGGAACTAATCTCTAAATTGTAAGGAAGTGAAGCAAGGGAAAGGCCAGCTAAAAAAGCGCCGATTTCTAAAGAGAAACCAATCGCAGTTGAAAAAATAGCAAAGAGAAAGGCCCAACTAACTGAAGCCAAAAGCAGTAATTCATCCGAGCGCGCTAGTCGATTAAATAGTGGCGGTAATAACCAGCGGCTGCAGATAATAGCGGTTAGCACTAGTAGGAATCCTTTAAAAACAGTGAGCGATAATGCTTGGCCCAAGGAAAAGCTCGCTCCTTGATCTAAACTAGAAAGTAAGATTAGGGCAATGATTGCTAAGAAGTCTTGTACCAAAAGCATCCCTACAGCTAAGCGACCATGTAGCGAATCCAGCGTTCGCTGCTCTGATAATAGTTTAACTATGATAATGGTGCTTGAAAACGTGAGCGCTATGGCAATGTAAATAGCAGTTACCGGTATAAAACCAAATAGTCTAATAATTAAATAACCAAGGCCGGCGGTAAATAATACTTGGCCAATACCTAAAACTAGCGACGGTTTGCCAATAGCTTTTAATTTTATTAAATTCAGGTCTAAACCTACTAAGAATAACAGCAGGGCAATGCCAAAACTGGAAAGTGAAGCGATGAATTCCGGTTGCTTAATTAAGCCAAAAACCGCAGGGCCCAAAAGTACTCCTGCGATCACATATGCTAAAATTGCGGGTTGACGTAATAAGCGCGCAACAATACCCAGTACTGTCGCGGTGATAATTAATAAACTGATTTCTGCGAAAAAATTATCCACGCTTTTTATTATATCATAGTGCAGTGGCTTAGTCTTTTAGCAATAAACTAATAATGTTATAATAGATTCATCTATGCCAGATATAAAACGCGGATTTAAGGGCCGTGAAGTAGAACCAACAGCGCCGGTTGAAAGGGAAAAAATTCCTGAAACCGTGGCTGAACAACCGGCTGAGCTAACAGAACGGAAAGTATCAGCGCCGGCGGCTCCTCCTATAATCAAGCCAACTAAAACAGCGCCTGTTGCGGCACCCGCACCAACTTCTGCTTTGCAAGCAGAAATTGAAATTATTTTACAGGAGGATCTGGTTGATTTGTATCGCCAGTTATCACAGGCCGAGCAACAGGCCTTTAAGATTAAAGGCGAGGTAACAGCCTTTAAAATTGAAGGGTTGATGCGAGCGGTGAAAGTAAAGGTTCAGGAAATTATCAAATTATTGATTGAGTGGTTGAAAATATTACCCGGGGTGAATATGTTTTTTATTGAGCAGGAGGCAAAAATTAAGGCGGAAAAGATATTAAAACTAAAACATTAAATTTGTGTGGTTACTTCAATTAGGCATCACTCTGAATAATCAATCGGCCAACACCAGTTCCAGTGGTTTAACGGCTGGCTGGTGGGTGTTAATAATTTTATTAATCCTGGCTGGGGCCGCAATTTTGGTGTGGCGACGGTTGACAAGCAAGGTGCATGAATTAGAAACCAGTTTAGGTATGCAGGTATTATTAGTCACTGTTCCCAAAGAAATAATTGGCAATGAGCAGACTAAGTCAGGCAAGCAATATCTTTTGGATCAAATCGGAGTGGCAGAGGTGCTGTGGTCGGCTTTGGGAGGCTTAAAACCTCAGTCAAACTTTGCTTCTTGGTTTAGCGGTCGAGATGACCATGTTTCCTTGGAATTAGTAGCTCAAAATGGTTTACTTTCTTTTTATGTAGTGGTTCCACCAAGTTTGCGAAGTTTTTTAGAGCAACAAATTTTGTCGCATTATCCACATGCTAATATTGAAGAAATTCCAGACTATAATATTTTTTTACCAAAAGGTTCAGTCAGTGGCGCTTATTTAAAGTTTTCCCGTCCGTCAGTCTTTCCTCTAAAAACTTATACTCAACTGGAGGCTGATTCATTAAATTCCCTAACTAACGCTTTAAGTAAAGTGCCATCCAAGAGCGGGGTAGCGGTTCAACTGGTAGCGCGCTCGGCCCCGTCTTCATGGCGACGTGATGGCGTGAGGATTGCTTCGGAAATGCAACAGGGTAAATCGCTGGCACAGGCTGCCAAAAAGGGGATAGTTCCCAAAGCATGGCGTTTGTTAGTGGAAATTTTTGGTTCATCTGCTAAAAATAAGGCGCAATTAGAAAAAGAAAAGAATAAAGAGCCTCGTCACCTGTCGCCTTTAGAACAGGAGTTAGTTAAAGGTTTGGAACAAAAAGCATCTAAGGCCGGTTTAGAAGTTACGATTCGTTTAGTGGCTTCGGCTTTAACTAAGGCTGAAGCTGACAAATACCTTTATGACATAGCTAATTCATTTGGGCAGTTTAGCATTTATGAATATGGTAATCGTTTTGAAATAAAGAAGCCGGGCAGTATGACCAGATTTTTATCGGGTTTTATTCATCGCTGGCTGGATAAGAATAATAAAATCGTACTGAATTCCGAAGAATTAGCCAGTCTTTATCATTTTCCTTTACCAACTACCGAAACGCCCAATATTCGTTGGTTGGGGGCTCGCCGGGCGCCAATCCCCGTGAATATTCCTCACGAGGGAATTACTCTTGGTATTAATCGTTATCGCGGTGACGAGATGCCGGTAAAGATTAAAACAGATGATCGCCGTCGGCATGTTTATATAATTGGTAAATCAGGTACTGGTAAATCAGTGTTATTGCAAAATATGATTGTACAGGATATTAAGGCTGGTTATGGCGTAGGTTTGATCGATCCTCATGGCGATTTGGTAGAAGGGGTCTTGGGGCAAGTTCCAGAATCGCGTTTTAATGATGTAGTTATTTTTAATCCATCAGATGTGGAGCGGCCCGTTGGCTTGAATATGTTGGAATATACCAACCCTGAGCAAATGGATTTTGCAGTGCAGGAAATGATTGCTATTTTTTATAAATTATTTCCACCAGAAATGATTGGGCCGATGTTTGAACACAATATGCGTAACGTGATGCTAACGCTTATGGCTGATAAAGAGCACCCCGGAACCATTGCCGATATTCCACGCATGTTTACTGACAAGGAGTTCCAAAAATATAAAGTTACAAAAGTAACAGATCCGGTTGTCAGGGCTTTTTGGGAAAAAGAAATGGCGCAAACTACTGATTTTCATAAATCAGAAATGCTGGGGTACTTGATTTCAAAAGTAGGTCGTTTTGTGGAAAACGAAATGATGCGTAATGTGATTGGACAGCCGCGTTCGGGCTTTAGTTTTCGCGAGATAATGGATCAGCAAAAGATTTTACTGGTTAACTTATCCAAAGGCACTACAGGTGAAGTCAACTCGTCACTATTGGGGTTAATTGTGGTTTCTAAACTACAAATGGCAGCTATGAGCAGAGCTAGTGTGGCAGAATCAGCGCGTCGGGATTTTTACCTTTATATAGATGAGTTCCAAAATTTTATCACTGATTCAATATCTACTATCCTGTCGGAAGCTCGTAAGTATCGCCTGGATTTAACCATTGCTAATCAATATTTACAGCAGTTGGTGCAAGGTAACGATACTAAAATTAGAGACGCGGTTTTGGGTACGGTCGGCACTTTAATTAGCTTTAAAATTGGTATTGAAGATGCCGAATTACTGGCAAAAGAGTTTGCGCCTGTCTTTAGCGCTCACGATCTGGTAAATATTGAACAATACAATGCATATGTGAAATTATTAGTTGATAATGCCCCGGCTCGCCCTTTTAATATGAAAACTTCACCACCACAGGCCTGTGACACTAAAATAGCTCTAAAATTAAAAGAATTATCACGCTTAAAATACGGCCGGCCGCATGCCGAGGTTGAGGCTGAGATTTTAGAGCGCACTAAACTGGGTCAGCCGACCACTAAAACTCCAGTAGTAAATGAAAGAACGCTTTAAGTTTAGCTAAAATATGTTGTCAACAATACTAGCCATTGCTATTGGTCTTTTTTTTATTTTTGCCTTAGGCACCTTAGCTTATGCCAGTTTTTCAGCCGCTCCTTGGGTCCCCTTGTTTAAACGAGACATTATGCGGATGATAGCGTTAGCACGAGTTAAACCAGATGATGTAATTTATGATATTGGTTGCGGTGATGGTCGGGTGTTGATCCAGGTAGTGAAACTTACCGGAGCTAAAGCAATAGGCTTTGAGATTTCTTTGATCCCTTATTTAATTGCCTTGTTGCGAGTCCGTTTAGCCGGCTTGGCTAGCAAGATAGATATTAAATACCAGAATTTTTATTTAGCGGATTTTTCTCAAGCAAATATAATTATTAGTTTTTTAACTCCGATGGCAATGAAAAAATTAGAACCGAAAATAAAAAAAGAGTTAGGTAGCACGGCACGTTTTTTATCCTATGCTTTTCCCTTACCTAATATTAAACCAAAATTAGTTGACAAGCCGCATGAAAAGCTTGCTAAAATTTTTTTGTACTAATTCCAACCAATAGCAAAAAATTTGTGTGAGGTGAATACAATAATTGTTCGGCAGTGTGTAGGGGTGTGTATAAGATGATTGACAAGTAAGGTCAATTTTTTTATACTAACCCCATTGAATAAAAATAAATTTTTCGAGTAAAATGAAATGCAAATTTTTAAAATATCAATAATAAAAATTTAAAACGAAAATTAATTTTTTTAAAAATAAAATTCTGTTTAACAAACTATTAAGTATTCAACATTAAAAATCAACGTAAGCTTACATAAATACTAATCTAAAATAAATATGACAAAAGAATCAAACAAATTAGTCTTAATCAGACAGCTAGTAGAAGCTGCCAGAAATAATTTAGATACAGCCACTCAACTTCTTAGGAATTTGGGTATTGAGTCATTGGAGGGTCATAAATTTGAGCCACCGACTACAGCAGTACAGCATACTGACCAAGGAGCGGTTATCATTGAAGGTGTTTTTGATGGTCAAAACATGGTTGGACCAGATGGTAAACTTTATAGCGTACCAGCCAACTATGCCTCCAAATCAAAATTAGTAGAGGGTGATCTTCTTAAACTAACTATTAGTCCTGACGGTTCGTTTATTTATAAGCAAATTGGGCCGGTAGAGCGTGAACGAGTAGTTGGTATATTATCTAAAGACGAGCAGACAGAGGAATTTCAAGTATTGGCGCGGGGACAAAATTATCGCATTTTATTGGCTAGTGTTACATATTTTAAGGCTGATGTTGGCGATGAAGTAGTGGTTTTAGTTCCAAAAGGAACCCCTTCCACCTGGGCAGCTGTAGAAAACGTAATAAAAAAATATAGCGCCGCAGGAGAAGCAGATCCTTTGGCCATTGAACCTTCCGAAGAAATTACACCGGAAAAACCAACCAAGACTAAACGTCGCGGCAAGGCAAAAACTAGTAGTGTTTTAGATAAAGTAGTGGCTGGTAGTGACAGTATAGAAATTTAAAGGGATCATTTACTAGTTGCCAAACTGTGCTTGGGTGGTTTACAATAGTAGTACTTTATGACTACTACGCTTTATCGAAAGTACCGACCGCAGTTTTTTTCAGATATTGTCGGGCAAGATCACGTTACTAAAACCCTGCAAACCGAGATTACTAGTGATAAGGTTGTACACGCTTATCTTTTTTGCGGTATGAGGGGAATTGGCAAGACTACTATGGCTCGGCTTTTAGCTAAAGCCCTAAATTGTCAGAAGCGCAAGAAAGGACAAAGCGAAGCTTGTGGCGCTTGTGATTCTTGCGAATCTATTAAAGGAGGAACTTCTTTAGATTTATTGGAAATTGATGCTGCCTCTAATCGTCGTATTGATGATATACGTGAAATAAAACAGCACATTCCCTACGGCCCAATTTCCTCACATTACAAAGTGGTTATTATAGACGAGGTGCATATGCTAACTGCCGAAGCTTTTAATGCACTACTGAAAACTTTAGAGGAACCACCACTACACACAATTTTTGTGTTAGCTACTACCGAAGTGCATAAATTACCAGAAACAATTATTTCTCGCTGTCAACGTTTTGATTTTCACAAGGTGACCATGAAAGATTTGGTGCCTCGATTGGAAAAAATCGCGCTAGCTGAAGGTTTGAAGGTGGAACGGAATGTATTAGAAGAAATTGCTCGTCTAGCCGGCGGTTCCAGTCGTGACGCCGAAAGCACTTTGGGAAAATTATTGTCGCTGGGAGAAAAAAAGATAACTGGACGCGAGGCCAGTCTGGTTTTACCGCGCTCTGATTTAGAAGTGGCACTTGGGTTAGTTAAAAATATGGTAGAACGCAATACAGCTGAGGCGCTCGAAAAAATTAATTCTTTTTTTGAAGAAGGTGGCGACTTAGGTTATCTGCATCAACAAATCACTGAGTTATTAAGAAAATTATTACTGATTAAATTGGGTGGGGGATTAACGCAATTTTCTTCTTTTGACTTAGTCCAGGAGCAAGAAACTGTCTTAACTAACTTAACTCGTGAAGTTACCAGTTTACGAGTGCAAGAAATGTTAGAAGAGTGGCTAAAAATCTTGGCTTATGGTAAACAAAGCGAAATTACTCAATTACCATTTGAACTGGCGCTGGTTGCTATTTGCGAACAAAAGCAAGGTAATTCCAAAATAGCAGATCAAAATAACCAAATACCTTCTATTAGTAAAGATCATGCGTCAGTTGCGTCTAAATCACCAAGCATGCAAAATAATCTAACCGATGTATCAACCGATGTATCACTAGAACAAATTCAAAAAAGCTGGACCGCCTTAATTGATAAACTAAAGGCTTATAACAACTCATTATCATTTATTTTAAGTGTGGCCGAGCCGGTTAAACTGGAGGGCTCTAATCTGATAGTTGAGTTTGGTTATAAACTTCACTTGGAGCGTGTTAATAATTCTAAAATACAAGCGATAATTGAGCAGGCGCTTAAGGAAGTTTTAGGGGTGCCTTTAAGGTTTAAGGCAATAGTGAAAAAGGGGACGGTGGTTAAACAAGATGATCTGCTGGCTAATGTGTTATCAACTTTTGGTGGCAGTGTTGAGCAGTAAACCCCAATACTTAATTAAGTGTGGAGGTAAACTTGATTTTTTGCGATAAATGAGTTACGCTCAATTGAGTTTGTTTTTTGTTTATAATCATTATTGCGAAATTACCTGCCTGCCGCAGGAAGGTCTAACTTTCCCCGCCACCATCACGCATTGTTGTGTATATATAATTCCATATTATTGTGGCAGCACTTAAAAATTCGTCAGTCTTGCTGGGAGATCGTCTAATGGTAGGACACCTGCCTCTGGAGCAGGTAATCATGGTTCGAATCCATGTCTCCCAGTTGGGCTGAGGAGTAATATAGTGGCGTGGTGAAGTAGGATGCCGCTTGTTCTTTCTTGCAGTGGAAATAGGATAACAAACCCCAAGCCTCTTTTTCCTATTTACCTAAATTAGAAAGTATTATTTTTAAATTTCTAATTTGGCTGGTAGAAGAGGATATAGAAATCTCAAAGTTAATTTTGGAGTTTTTATCATTTATCTTGTCATCTTTTGAGTAAGGCGATGTAAAAACATCCCAAAAAAAAGATTTTGAGATGTTTTAGTTTATAAAACCAACTGTTGTTTTATTAAAATTTTAGCCAATCAGGGCGGAAGAGAAGTAATAAACCTATCAGAAGCATTAATAAACCCCCAATCAGCCGGGAAGCTTTGGTGTATTTAGTAGTCATACCTGTTGTTTGTAAAGTAATCATTGCTAACACAAAAATAAACATATCATCCAGCATAAAAAAGAAAATATACAACAGAAGGTAAAGATAATATTGCGAAGTTAATAGTTGGCTTAAAGTTAAAACTTGCGTATAAATAGCCGGTAGTCCCGCGGAACAAAGCAGTTCTATTAAATTAACAGCTACAGCCAGAACTACTATACTCACAATTGCCAGCCAGAGTTTATTTTGTTGCAGAGCTTGCTTGATTTTTTCCCGAGTTTTTTGTTTTTGTTCTAAGTCACCAATTTTACAACTAGCATCTTTATTAATAATAAATTCTCTAATACTGTAGATTCCTGCTAAAATAGCAATAAAACCAATCGCAATCCTAATCCAAATCAGCCAGCCTAAAAACAAAAATAAATTAAGCCAGGCAGCCATAAATAAGTAATAAACAGCAGCTGATGCAGCAATAAAAGTAGTGCCCAAAATCCACATTTTCTTTCGATTGCTCATTCCCAGAAGTAAACTAATCAAAAACAGTAAAGTCCACATTGCACAAGGATTAAAGCCGTCTAACAAACCTAAAATAACCGTGAGAGCTGGTAAAGAAAAACTATACACATTTACTTCGCCGCCCCATGGCAGTTTAATATTTTTGACTGGCTGGCTGTTTTGATTTTCGTCTGATAATTCCGCCGCCGGTTCATTATCAGGTTCGGTTGGCGTAATGTCCAGCAATTCAGCCAAGGGGTCTGGGCAGGTATTAACCATACACTCTTTTATTTTATTTTCTATTTGTGTGGGGGTTTGTTTTTCATCATAGCCAACAAAAGGGTAGTTACCGATAATTAACAAAGGCACACCTACTCTTTGTATGTTGTAAGTTTCAGCTACTTTTTGTAACAGCAGAGCATTATCACGGTCGTAGTAAATTTCAAAATCATATAAGTGCAGATCGTTGTATTTTTCTAATAGGTGGTTTTTAAAAAAATTCAATTCTTTTTCACAATGAGGACAGCCATCTCCCCAAAACAAATAGGCGTTGACAGGAGTAGCGGCTGACGCAGAATAGCCGGGTATTAAAGTTGTCACCATTAGCAGTAAAACAAACAATACAAACTTGAGTTTATTCATAATTATTTATCAGTAAATTACTTTGCTTAGTGTTGATTAATTCTGTTATTCATCTTACTTAATATTTTTAATTTATTCAAGTGCGGCTCCTTACTAATTAAAGCAGGAGTAAACTGCAATACCCATAATACTCCGTTCTTCAGGACCGGGTGCGGAGTAAATTAAAAAGCCCAAAATAAAATTTGGGCTTAAGACTGAATCTGTTTTAATTAATTATAGCTTGGCTATGAAGATTCTTAATGTTGGATAGAGCCAGCTAATTAATAAAAATAAAATAGAAATTGTTATGTAGTGTTCATATTCTTTTTCTTTGTATTTAATGATTTCATATAAATAAACAAAAAAGCAGAATGCCCCAATTATTGCCGGTAGAATCAAAAGAAAGTCTAAAATGTTCATAATAATAGAACCTTCTTGCAATGGGGTTGGCAAAGGGGAAAGAATCCAAACTGCATAGATGGTAATATTGGCGAGTAAAAATAAACCAGCTGATGTTAATTTTTTTGATAATTCAACATTGGTGGTTGATTTATGCTTTGCAAATACACCCACGGCATATAACAAAATAGAAACTACTAAAATACTATCATTCATATTTTTTTCCTTTTTAATATTCAATTTTTGTTTATTAAGTTTTATTCACATCACATTAGCATTACTTGGCGGTGTTTGTCAACCTGAACTAATTATGAAAAGCCCAAAGCGTTTTATGGCCTTGGGCTTGATTTATTAGTTTTGAAGCACAGATGCAAAATCACCCACACCGGCCGGATATTCACCAGAAAAAACTCCGGTATAAAAACTGTCCTTGGTTAAGCCAGAATCAGGGTTAGCGTCCAAAATTGCCTGAATGGTTTTTTTAAGACTTAAGTAGCCAAGATCTTTTAAGCCCAACATTTCGGCAATTTTAGCTGCCACTTCCGTATCATCGCCCGGGATACCGCGAGCAATTATTTCATTTTTCACTCGATAAGTATCAATTCCGTAAAAATCAGGAAAATAATAAGGGGACGAAGTTACGACTAGAGAAACTTCGGTCGCCCCAGCTCGTTTAAGCAAAGTAACCAACATTTTTGTAGTGCTGCCCCTAACAATACTGTCATCAACTAAAAGTATTCGTTTACCTTTCACCTGTGATCGCGGATTAAATTTCAGCTTAATAAAACGGCTGCGGTCCTCAGCAATTGGTTCAATAAAGGTTCTGGATACTGTGTGAGGCCGAAATAGGGCCCAAGGATCTAACACTGGTTTATTGATTATGGCGGAGTTTTGGAAAAGCTCTGTCCAGTAACCCAACGCAGCCTCATTTCCCGAATCTGGAACTGGCATTATAATATCAACATCTAAAGGGTGTTCTTGCGCTAAATACTTACCCATTAAACGCCGTGCTGCGCCTGCTTCCACGCCCTGCACTACACTATCGGGACGCAAAAAATAAATATACTCAAAAATATCTATTTTCAGATTTGGCTCAGCCCACTGGATCGGATCACTTGGTCCGTCACTGGATATTACTATTAATTCTCCGGGTTGTACGTCGCGCCATAATTTAGCGTCCAAGGCCGAGAAAGCGCAGCTTTCTGAAGCCACTATCCAATCATTATCGCGTTTGCCGATTTGCAAAGGGTGAAAGCCAAAGCTGCCGCGGGCGACATAAAGCTTACTGTCGTGCATTAATACTAGACTTAAGGCGCCCTTCAGCCGAGGCAGTACTTCCAAAATCGCATTAGTAAAAGTGGCGGCTTGGCTTTGGGAAATAAGATCAGCAATTACCCTGGTGTCAGAGCATCCGTCAGGACTTTTGGTAGTGGTACACAATTCGCGCGTATTTACCAGGTTGCCATTATGCGCAATAAAAAAAATATTGTTATTAAATTTCCCTGGTATGGGCTGAAGGTTGTAGCGAGTAGTCTGCCCTGCGGTGCCATAACGGGTATGACCCAAAGCCACATTTCCGGCCATGGCTTTAATTGAAGGCGGAGGGAATTCTCCTTGAAAATCCTCTCCAATGTTTTCCTTTTGTAAATCTGCGATTAGCTTGGCGCGCAGGTCTCGTGAATTAGGAACAATAAAGGCCATGCCTAATTCACCGCGTCCGCCTTCTAAGCAATAAGTTTGATCTGAAACCATAGTAGCGATCATCGCGCCTTCTTTGCCGCGGTGCTGTAATTGCAGCAGGCCCACATAGGCATAGGTTGAAGCCTGTTTATCCTTACTAATATAACCGATAATTCCACACATTATGTGCTCCTTTTTTAAATTTTTAAACATCAGTTTTTTTCTTTTTAGTTATCAAGCTTATCAATTTTTTATTAGTTAGTCAATTATAGAAATTGGTTGTTAGAAAAGTCTCAAAACTTAAACATGGATTGGACAAGTTTTTTAAATTAAAAATATTTAATAGAGCTGGCAGTACTTTATTTCAATACTAGTCAGTTAATTAAAAAATGCCCGATCTTACAAAAGTAAGTCGAGCATTATGATATGATTTTTTGTTATTCCGCGTGCAGTATTATACTGCCTGCTTGATTTATTTTCACCCAGTAACCTAGGCCTGGTTTTAATGAGTCAGCAATAAAGTAGACATCATTATAACTATAGAAACTAGATGAAATTATATTTTCTGGTTCGCTGGTTATGGCTGATACTGGCACGGCCGCAGTTAGTGAGCCAATAATGTTCCAGCCAGCCCGCACCTCAATAGTATTGCTGTATTTAGTGCTGCCAAAAAGCTCTATGGTTTGAGGTGAGTCAAATTTTACCCAGTAGCCAATTCCAGTAGTTAGATTATCTCTAGGTTGGTATCCAGAATTATATATGTAAGGCCGCGATTCTGCGTTTGGATAGATAACAGCACTATTTGAATCACTCGTTGCTATAGGTAGCGATAGCAAATTCCAACCACTGCTAACTGTTTGGTTAAGGTAAGCCCGGGTAGGCCAGGCTTTGGATTCGTACACACTGTCACCATCATTATCCAAGAGAAAGAATAAGTCGGGCGTCACACTACTCATTTCCATTATGGCAGAGAAGTTTGGCTCGGTAGGAATACTATCAAACAGCAGCAAGCCGGTAACTTGACCCTGAGATACTTGCTCAATTTGAAAATCAAAATAAGCAGCTGTGTCTAGCGATTTTATAACCACTTTATAACCATCAGCATTAGGAACAGAAATATATTTGGCTGAATGAGGGTTGGATAATGGTCCGCCTTGATAAAAGCTTTCAGGAATCACGTTTTCCCAAGTGGTGTCTCCAGTAGGGCCTGTATGATTGTTAAATTTATCATACACATGCAGTTCTACCGGACTTGATACTTGGCACAAAATTCCGTCTGCTGAATAGTGTGCTGGCGGAGTACTGGTAATTAGAGCAGTTGTGAATCCTAAAGTATCTGGCGGATCTTGAAGTATTTTTAATACCAAGTTCTGCACACCGTCGTCTTTAAACAAGTCCATATGCTCAGTACCACTAACATAATAGTTTGCGCGAGTGAGTGAATGGTTTACAATTTCAGCGCTTCTTAAAGGAACGGTGCCATCGCCGGTGAGTGTTGATAAATGGGTGGCCCTATCTTTAAGTTTAACTGCTCCAGTAAAGCGCACTTGGCTTAAAGTTTTAAGCCCAGTGCCTACAATATTATAAACTTCAATATTATCAAAGTTTACATTTTGTAGTTGATTATGGTTAGTATAAGCATTGTTGATCAATGAACTGTTGAATTCTGGTTCCGTCAAGGGCCAAGCAGTATTTTTTAAAAATACTTTAGTTGCTTCGTAATCCAAGTACCGGTAATTTACACCGTTGTAGTAGGCAAGACAATAATTATATAAGCCGGCGCCAAGTGAAATCCCATTATCTAAACCAGTGTAAAAATAATCAGCACTTGGTATTAGGCTATAAGGCGCTGGCCAGTTACGAGATATGTATTTAATCGTTGCAAGATTATTGCAAATATCCGCCAACCATGGAAGTATAATATCGCCAGTAAACATCGTGTATTCAAGTTTAGGCGCCCCTAAGTGAGGAGTTCCAACAAAAACGATTTTGTGAATACGACTACTGCCAAACTCCTGAATATACTGCTTTGATACCAACCCACCCATACTATGGGCAACAATATTTACCTGGCTAGCTCCTGTCCACTTAAGCACGCTGTCGATAAAGCACGAAAGCGAATCGCCGTTTGCCCACAAACTTTTCCGCCAATCGTAAGTGTAAAAAAATAAATTTTCCTGCGCCTGATGATCGTCGTTGTAGTTGTCTAGCGTGTAATCGCTACTTTCAAGATAATTTATAAATGATCGGAAGGGCTTAAGAGGACGCCAGTTAAGCTCATCTATAATAGTACGACCATTGTCGTTCGGTAATGGTGATTTGACAATATTGTCTCCGCTATTCTGTGGGTCAATACCGTTTTCTTTTAATGCCAGTGCTTCAAGGAAGTTATCTGGTCCAATCATTTTTGTTATATCAACCCAGATTCTTTCCCCTCCATCCAAATGATCAAGATCACTAGTATTGTTGTATAAAGGCGAGCCCATGATTCCAGGAACAATTACCACCGGCGTCGTGCCCATAAAAGATGTGTCTATTTCATTCGCAAAGGACCAACTTAAAATGTCGTGATTTTGATATCCATTACCAGTTGCCGCGGTAAATCCAATCCACGCGCGTTCACCATTGAGATTTAACAAAGTATCGATCAACACATGGACTGTGAATAGCGGTAGACTCAAATTATTTAAATAGACTGCTAGTAAACCATTAATATAATTAATCTTAACTGTATAGATGCTGCCGTTAGACATATTGGGCAGGGCAGTGGTGGAACCCAAAGAATAAATATGATCGTAACTATTGCTTAAAGTACCGCGACTTTGAACACTGATATGGTTATTGTTAGGGTCGCGACCGTTATCATACATATCAAATTCTATGGCCAGGCTATTAACGATACCATAATAAGCAATGCCTCCGCCATGATTACCAATAGCAGAATCACTCGCATTTTGTATGACGAATGCCAAACCATCTGCGCCGCCGTCTAAACCTCCACAATCAGTGATTTGAAAACGGAAAGTTGTTTCAAAAGTATCAACTACTATTTGCTGATTACGATGCCAACAAGCGCCCTTTTCATTTTTTAGAGCTTTAGTCAGTCGTAATTTATTAGTTGTAACCAAAGCATCATTGATAATTTTTAAGCCAGTAGTATCACTGAAGTCTGGGTAACTTACTTGGGACAGAGAAGTAGTACTAATAGTGAATATTAGAATTATGTAAAGGAACAATTTTGTCATAACATCTCCTTTTAGTTATTTTATTGTTTGATTATTTTGTTTTAGTTTTACTACTTAAGAGAGTAATTGATTTAGACTTTATATGCAATACAGGGTTTTTAGCTAGCGCCATAAATTAGCAAATGATTTTTTATTTAATCCTCCTCTAATTAGCGCGCTTGCCCGCCTTAGGAGGAATAGGAGAATAGTTGAGAGGGGTCTTTAATTAACTGCAACACAAGGGTGTATATTATTTTAGTTGACAGGAATGGGGATAAATGATATAATTAACACATAATATGGTTGATGGTCAAGATTCTATTTTAGATAAAATTATTACTACGCAACAGTTTTCGCGCAAAGAGCAGTTTCGTCCTCAGGAAATCCTAACAGAAATCCTTAAGGCGTTGTCTGAACGCGAAGCGCAAGTATTGATGCGTCGTTTTGGTTTACCTGATAAATCTAAAGAAACATTAGAGAGTGTAGGTAAATCCTTTCAAATAACTCGTGAAAGAGTCAGACAAATTGAGAAATTAGTAATCAGTAAAATAAAAAAGTCAGCCAAACTACAGCAAGCACTGACGCCGGCTAAAGCGATTATTATTGAAAGCATTGAAAGTGAGGGCGGTGCCTTAACAGAACAACGATTACTACAAATACTCTCGGATGCAGCTGGACATGATATGCCCAACAATACTATCCGTCTTTTTTTGTTTGAATTATTCAGTGACGTAGTAAAACCGATTGGTTATAATGATAATGAATTCAGGCCCGCCTGGCTGCTGCATAATACCTCGTTGGATTTTTTAAAAAGATTATTGCAACTAGCTTTTACTCTGCTTGAGCAAGCAGGTAAACCAGTGAGTGATGAATCCTTAGCTACTAATATCATCAGCACTAAAGCACTTAGTCCGTTAGGATTGCTATTAACAGATTCTAAAATGGTTTTATCTTTACTCGAGACTGGTCTGTTAATTAAACGTAACCCTTATGGGGAATGGGGCTTGGCTTCGTGGGAAACCATCACACCTAAGCGGATGAGTGACAAAATTTATTTAGTCCTTAAAAAGGACGGTAAGCCATTACATTTTAGGACTATCACGCAATTAATCAACGAACAGAAATTTGATCATAAACATGCTCACGCGCCAACGGTTCATAACGAATTAATTTTAGATAAACGATATGTTTTAGTTGGCCGAGGCATTTATGCTTTGAAAGAGTGGGGGTATCAGCCGGGGGTGGTGGCAGAAGTTTTGGTTGATATTTTAAAATCTGCCTCTAAGGCCATGAGTCGCACTGAGTTATTACAAGAACTACAAAAGCGGCGTTTAGTTCAGACCGGCACTGTTTATTTGGCTTTAACTAATAAAAAATTGTTTACTCGTACTGACGAGGGTAAATATCAATTGGCACAACAAACATAGAAATATGGAATTTTTTTTCAATTTATCTGAATTGGAAGGTTTGGGGCCATTGCAACAGCAATGGTGGTTGTTTTTGCATGGGGGCTGGATTGTTTATTTACTCATTGGTTTGCCAATGTGGTATGTAGAGAGGCTGCGGCGTAAGCGAGTGGCTTATGTTAATAATGCGCCCTATGTCTTACTGGCCATTGATGTACCTAAAGAAACTGAACAGTCGCCTAAAGCAGTAGAAAGTATTTTTACCGCTGTGGCGGGCAGTCACAGTAAACCCAATAAATACCAAAGCTATTGGAAAGGCGAATGGCAGTTGCCTTTTAGTTTTGAAATTGTAAGTTTAGGAGGTTATATACAATTTTTTATTCGGGTGCCGGAAAAGAACCGTGATTTAATAGAGGCGGCTATTTATGCGCAGTATCCAGACGCTGATATAGTGGAGAGTGAGGATTATATTGATCGCATTTCTGATAACTTTGATACTGAAGAATTTGATTTATGGGGTACTGAATTAATCTTAGAGAATAAGGAGGTTTATCCTATTCGCACTTATGTTGATTTTGAACATCAGGCTTCAGAAGATTTTAAAGACCCGATGGCGTCGCTATTAGAGTTGTTGTCGCGTATACATTCTGACGAAGATGTGTGGATACAGTTGTTGGTAACGCCGACTGATGATAAATGGAAAGAGGGGGGGTTGCAGGAGGTTAAAAGATTAGTAGAGGGTAAGCCGCCTAAAAAACCCGGGGTGTTTTCTGGTATTGGTTCGGGTCTTATTAAAACTCTGCGTATAATGGCTGATTCGTTGGTAACTTATGCCGAAGTAGAAGAGGTGGAAAAGGTTAGAGAGATGCCGATTCCCACAGTTATTAAATTAACACCTGGACAAAGGGATATTGTTGAAGGTATTGAGCGTAAAATTTCTAAGCTTGGTTTTTATTGCAAATACCGCTGGCTTTATTGGGGTCGGCGACAAACCTTTGTCAAAGGCCGGGGGGTGGAGGGAATTATGGGTGCGATTAAACAATATAATACTTTGAATTTAAACGCTTTTAAGCCGTGTAAAATAACCATGACTAAGGCCGATTATTTTTTAACTAAAAAAAGAGTTACTTGGCGTCAGCGTAAACTTTTGCGTGCTTACAAGTTACGCAGTCCTTTCCGCGGCTGGGGTACTGGACGAATTTTAAACATTGAGGAGCTGGCTACTATTTATCACTTCCCGGTGATGACTGTTATGGCTCCTTTAGTGAAAAAGACTGATATGAAAAAAGCCGAACCACCTTTTGCTTTACCTGTGATACAGGGTGGCGCACGGCGGGCTAAAGGTTTTACCGCTAGTGAAGCGACTACTACCGGTGCCGGTACTCCCAGTAACTTGCCCTTTGTGGATTAACATTTATGAGAGATGAACATATAAACGAAATAGCTCCATTTGCTGAAACTAGTTTTCGTCATAGTAAACGACGTTTTGGTATTAAGCTGGATGATCGCCGCCGACATATGTATGTGGTTGGTAAGACTGGCATGGGTAAATCAGTCATGTTAGAGAATATGATTACCGCTGATATTAAAGCTGGACATGGTGTGGCAGTGGTGGATCCACATGGAGATTTAGTTCATAAAATTGTTGATCTCATTCCTTCACACCGCATTAATGAAGTAGTTTATTTTAACCCTTCTGACCTAGATTACCCCATTGCCTTTAATGTATTGGAGTCAGTGGATCCACGTTATCGTCACTTAGTATCATCGGGATTGATAGGCGTTTTTAAAAAGATTTGGGCTGATTCTTGGGGACCGCGACTGGAATATATTTTGCGAAATGCCATTTTATCACTGTTGGAGTCGCCCGGTTCAACTTTACTAGGGATCACTAGGATATTGGTTGATAAAAAGTACCGCCGCTCGGTGTTAGAAAATGTAACCGACCCCGTGGTGCGGTCGTTTTGGCTGGATGAATATGATAATTATAATGAAAAATTTCGTATTGAGGCGGTTTCACCAATTCAAAACAAAATTGGTCAATTTTTGTCATCTTCCATAATTCGTAATATTGTCGGTCAGCCCAAATCAACCATAGATATGCGTGACATTATGGACAACAGAAAAATTTTGTTGCTAGATTTAGCTAAGGGTAAAATCGGCGAGGATAATTCAGCGCTTTTGGGTGCCATGATGATTACAAAGATTCAGCTGGCAGCCATGAGCCGAATTGATCAACCCGAGACTGAGCGGAAAGATTTTTTATTGTATGTAGACGAGTTTCAAAATTTTATCACCGAGAGTTTTGCTAATATTTTATCAGAGGCCCGTAAGTACCGGCTGAACTTAATTATGGCCCATCAATACATTGAACAGTTGGGCGATGTGGTTAAAGCGGCGGTTTTTGGCAATGTAGGAACTTTGGTAGTTTTTCGGGTTGGTGCTGAGGACGCAGAGTTTTTAGAAAAAGAATTTATGCCTCGCTTTACTCAAACTGATTTAGTCAATTTACCTAAATATAATATTTATCTAAAATTAATGATCGACGGGCTGACTTCCGACCCATTTAGCGCCATCACTTTGCCGCCCGTAGCCCAATTAACCCACAGCCGTGACAAAATTACCAAAGTATCTCGTGAGCGTTATAGTACTCCTAGAGAGAGGGTGGAACATAAGATACTGCGCTGGACTGGAGTAGAGGAAATGTTTAAGGAGACAGCGGAGCAGGAGAGTAGGAGTTTGGCTGAGGAAGATAAAATGTATAAAGGGGTTCAGAAGAAAAAGGCTAAGGCTGAGGAATCGCTTTATGAAGATGTTTGCTGGGTTTGCGGCAGGAAAGTAATGCTGACTTTTAAACCCGATGGCATCCGTCCAGTTTATTGTAAAGATGATATTAAAAAAGTAAGGGCTGGATTAATCCCTAAACCTAAACCTCGCTTAGTAGTATCGGCTGCGGATCAGTCGCCCCGAGAGCAGCTCACAAGTTCTGTTAAGTTAAAAGAGTTGGTACCTAAAACTGCAACTGTATCGCTTAATAGCTTATTATCTGAAGAGCCAGTACCTTTTAAGTCGGATGCGGCTCCAAAGGTTAATACTAATTTTAACAAGCATCATGTGCATACAGCTCCAGATAGCCCTTCAGTACCATCGTCGTTAAAGCCAGGAGAAGTGATACAATTCCATATTTAATTAAATAGCTAATACAAAATTTTACTCTATGCCCAATAAAAAAAATAAAATTAAACCAACCGTTAGTTTATCAGATGCTAGAATTGATCAGCTGCTGGCTGTTCATGAACATGAAGAAACCACTTGGCGTATTTTTAAAATACTTTCTGAATTTGTTCAGGGTTTTGAATTACTGCGGAAATACAAAAGAGCAGTTAGTATTTTTGGTTCGTCGCGCTCGGGCTTAAGACACAAAATGTATCGTGAGGCCCATCAATTAGCGTATAAATTATCAAAGCAGGGTTATGCGGTTATTACCGGCGGCGGTCCGGGGATTATGGAGGCAGCTAATCACGGCGCTTTTAATGCTAATGGGCAGTCGATAGGCATTAATATTGAGGGAATTTCAGGCGACGAACGCAGAAATAAATATGTTAAAGAAGGGGAGTCGTTTCGTTACTTTTTTACCAGAAAAGTAATGCTTTCTTTTGCCTCGCAGATTTATATTTTCTTTCCCGGCGGATTTGGCACTTTGGATGAATTGTTTGAAATGATAACCATGGTGCAGACTAAAAAAATTCCTCGTATCCCGATTATCTTAGTGAATAAAAAATTCTGGGCTCCGCTTCTTGCATGGATAGAGGAAACTGTTTACCGCAAGAATCGTGCTATTGAAAAAGATCATTTAGAGTACTACTACTTAGTTGATAGTGCCGAAGAAGCCTTTAAGTTGATACAGATGTTAGTCAGGCAGAAAAAGATTCCTTTTTAGAATTTTATGAAAGTTAGAGTTGATAGAGACTTGTGTATTAGCGCCGCTACCTGCCTTGCTTTACTGCCGGAAGTTTTTGAGTTAGATGAAGATGGAAAAGCAGTAATAAAAAATAAGGATGGTTCCAAAACCAGCGACTGGAC